>CAIMWS010000435.1 GCA_903845125.1 uncultured Verrucomicrobiota bacterium | reverse complement strand
GCCGGGATCTCATCCAGCAATTCGCCGAAGCCTGCCACCAGGAGGGGATGAAGCTGGGGTTGTATTATTCCACCCGGGATTGGTATCACCCCGATTACCTCGTGGGCGATAATCGGAAATACGACGCCTTCTACCGCGGCCAGGTGGAGGAGTTGCTCAGCAACTACGGCAAGGTGGATGTGATGTGGTTTGACCACGTGGGCGGCCGCGACTGGGGCAAGTGGAAATTCGATGAGCTTTTTTCGATGATGTACCGGCTCCAGCCCGGCTTGGTGGTGAACAACCGGGCCGCCGCATTTTGCGGGCCGGCCTCGCCGGAAGACCGTGGCCCGGCCTCGCCGGAGATCCGGAAAATGACCGCGGGCGATTTCGGGACCCCGGAGCAGTCCGTGGGGCATATGCAGCTGCAGAGCGACTGGGAATCCTGCATGACGCTGGTGGGCGGCCAATGGTCCTGGCTGCCGGACGGGAAAATGTATTCCCTGGAGGAAGCGCTGAACATTCTGGTCAGCTGTGTGACCGGCGGCGGCAACCTGCTGCTCAATATCGGGCCGATGCCCACCGGGGAGATCGAAGCCCGCCAGGTGGCGCGCCTTAAGGAAATGGGCGATTGGATCAAGCCGCGCGCGGCGGCGGTTTACGGCACGCGGGGGGGCCCCTATGAGAATGGCGCCTGGGGTGGGGCCACGCACCGAGGCAGCACGATCTATCTGTTTGTGAAGCAGTGGCAGGGCGATCGGCTCCGGCTCCCCGCGCCCATCGGGAAAGTCACGGCGGCGAAAACCGTGGCGGGCGGCGAACCCGTGGTTTTCCAGCAGACGGAAAAAGGGATCGACCTCACCCGGCCCTCCAGCCGCGAGCCGCTCTACACGGTGATCGCGCTGACACTCGACACCCCGGTGGTCGATGGGACGCTGATCAAAATCGTGCGCCCCGATTCAACCAGGCCATAATCCATGATCCAGCGACTGGCCATCAGCGCGGCCTGGGCGGCCTGCCTGGGCATCCCTTGCCTGGCTGGCGAAATCGCCCGGCCGGGCGCTACCAAAATTGAATACGAGGTTGCCGCTCCGAACCTGGTGGTCCAGCTGAATGCCAGCGGGGAGATCGCCGGCTGCCTGGTCGGCCAGCAAAAACTGGGGTGGCCGGTCACCGGCGGCACGCGTCTGGCAGGCTGCCGGCCCGAGGGCCAGCCGCTGGCCCGGGAACTTCCCGGTGGCGGATGGCTTTTCACCCGCAAATGGATTGGCCAGCCAGGGCACGCCTGCACGGTGACCGACCAGTTCACCCCCGCCGGCAACAGCGTCCGCTGGGAGGTGGATATCGCCGGGGAGGGAGCCCCCTGGAGCACCGTGATCGAAACCTGCCTGCGGACCGCACCTGAAAACACGGCCCTCTGGGCGCCCTGGAGCGATCCCCGGATGGGCGCCAAAGTCCTTCCGCCGGCGGACAGCGCCCTGGTCCCGCCCGGCGCGGGCGGAAACTGGGCCGATCCCCTGCAGCCCCGGCCCTTCGCCGAGGCCACGCTTTGGTATGGCGCCCCCCCTTTCCGTTATGACAATCCCCGCATTGCCTTCTGCCCGTTTTCTGGCGACCTGCTCTGCATCCCCCTGGCGACTCTCTCGCGCGAACGGGACGGCGTGGGTTTAAGCCTGGCGTTGAGCCCGGTGGATCCGATCCTGGACCTGGCATTATCCGTGAAGGCGGCCGGCGAATTGGCCTTCCAGAGGTCTTTCCTCCGCCTCTCGGACCAAGCCCACGTCCGCTTTGCCGCCGATCTCACCGCCCACGAGGCCGGCTGGCGGGGCGGTTTGCGCTGGATGACCCGGCGCTACCCGGAGTATTTCGACCCGGTCAATCCGGTGGCCGACGAGCTGGCCGGCACGGGCGCCTACTCCGCCCACGAGACCGCCTTTGACGCGGCCAAGATGAAGCGCATGGCGTTCCGGACCAACTGGAAAGCGAGCTTCGATTTTCCCTACATGGGCATGTTCCTGCCGCCCGTGGGTGAGGCGGAACCGTGGCGGCGGTTCGGCGGCGGCGAGACCACCGTGGCCGCCATGCGCGGTTATTCGCGGAGCATGCGCCAGCAGGGATTCCATGTGCTGAGCTATTTCAATGTGACCGAGTTTGGAGCCCGGGTGAAATACCCCGCCCCCGTGCGCCAGGCGCTGCGGGATCAGGATCTGTGGCGGGATTGCAACGATTACCTTTATGGCCGGTTGGCGGACGCCATCCTGCGGGTTCCTGACCGGACCCAGCCAGGCCAGCTGGGTTTCTACCCACGCACACGGGTGGGCGGCCCCTACTTCACCTGGGAAGACGCCATCGTCCTGGATTGTGCCGAACCGGCTTACCAGCAATTTCTGCTGGACCAGGCGCGCCGCCACCTCCGGGAGATCCCGGATGCGTCCGGCATCTGCATCGACCGCATGGATTGGCTGCGAATGTACAACGAGCAGCGCGATGATGGAATGAGCTGGTACGAAGGCCGGCCCGCCCGTTCGCTCCTCAACTCCTGGCGGGGGCTCATGGACCGGCTGGGGCCCCTGTTCCACCAGGCGCGCCAGGTGGTCTTTGTGAACAACCACGACAAACGCATCGACCTCCTGCGGGAGGTGGATGGCATTTTCGACGAATTCACCTACGACGGCGCGCCCCTCAATACCACCGCCCTGCTCTGCGTGCGCAAGCCGGCCCTGGGCTGGACCTCCGACGCGGGCAACCTTAAACCCGATCCTGAGCTGTACTTCCACAAATACCTGTACCTCGGGGTTTATCCCATGGCGCCGTTTCCGGGCAACGACCACTCCCTGCATCCCAGCCCGGAGGTGGACCGATATTACCTCGATTACGGCCCACTGCTCGACACCCTGCGCGGCAAGAAATGGATGCTCGAGCCGGATTGCATCGAAACCGCCGGCCCCGGGGTCAAGGCCAACCTGTTCCAGGTTCCCGGTGGCTATGTGGCGCCGCTGACCTTCGGCGGCAAATTGGATTCGACCACCGTGCGGATCCGGAATGTGCCCGGATTGGATCACGCCCGGTGCGAGGTGCTGCACCCGGGGAACGAAGCCGCCCTGGCGGCCGCATCCGGATTCCAGGATGGCGTGCTCAGTGTCAAAGCCCCGCTGCGGCGGGGGTGCGCGATGCTGCGCATCAAAACCGGCAATTGAACCAGCTGAAGATTGAACATATGAGAACAACAACGAGTGGGTGGTGCGCCGCAGCCATGATCTGGGCGGCCACGATGGCCGGCGCGGCGCTGGATTTCCCGCTGGAGCGGCAGGTGTTTCAACGGAATGCCGCCGAGTGGGCGGAGGTGCGGGTGGCTGGCCTGGTTCCGGAGGAGGCTGGCTTGGTGGAGGTGCAGGCGGAACTGGCCTCCGGCCTGCGGGGCAAAGCCGTGGCCTGGACCGTCGTGGCCCAGGGGGATCAAATCAAGGACCACCGTTTCGACAGCCGCCTGAAGCTGGAAACCGGCGGCTGGTATAAACTCACCGTCCGCTTTCGCAAAGCGGCCGCCGAGCCGGCCGTGCTGGCAGAGGCGGTGGTGGAGCGGGTGGGGGTGGGGGATGTGTTCATCACCGCCGGGCAGTCCAACTCGGTCAATTACGGGTCGCCCCGGCAAAAATCGGTGGAAACTCTCTCCGTGTATTTCGACGGCAAGCAGTTCACTCCGGCCGCCGATCCGATCCCCAATGCCGTGGGCGAGGGCGGCACCCCCTGGCCCATCCTGGGCGACCTGCTTTCGCGGTCCACCCGGGCGCCGGTCTGTTTCCGCTCGGCCACGGTCAATTGGCTGCGGGTCCGGGAGTGGGTGCCGGGGGCGGCGTCGGGCAATATCGAGCGGCTCGTCGAGCGGGCGAAGTGGTTTGGCCACGGCGGTTTCCGCGCCGTGCTCTGGGTGCAGGGGGAAGCGGATGCGGGCCGGCCCGATTTCACGCCGGGTGAACAATACGAGCGGGAAGCCCTGCAGATGATCGACTTCAGCCGCCGGCAGCTGGGCTGGGCGGTGGACTGGTTTGTGGCGGGCAATTGCTACTGCCCACCCCAGGGCGGCAACGACTGGCACGAAGGGATGGCGGGCGTCCTGCGCGCCCAGCACGCCCTATGGGAAAAAGGCATCGCCTTCGCCGGCCCCGATACCAACGACCTGGTGGGCAGCCCCGATTACCGGCACGACGGCATTCACTTTGGCCCGCGCGGGCTGCTGGTTCACGCGGAGCGCTGGTATGCGGCCATCTCCGCCCGCTACCAATGGGCCAATCCGGCCACCAAGCCGGTCGTACCAAACACCCGTTAAGAAGCCGGAACAAATAAAGGGGGCCAGTGCGCGCCGGGAGGAGAAACCCCGGGGCGTGGCAGGTTGAATGAGCCGCTGGGAAGGCGGTGGATTGAAAGGCAGACAGAATATGAAACGGATTCCCTGGTTGCTGTTGATGGCGGCGCTGGCCCAGGCGGGCGCTGGCGCGGCCGACGATTTGGCGCAAAGTTTCGCCCATCCGCCGGAGGCCACCAAACCGCGGTGCTATTGGTACTGGATGGATGGCCACATCACGAAGGCGGGGCTCACCAAAGACCTCGAAGCGATGCGGCGGGTGGGGATCGGCGAGGGCTACATCGGCGTCATCAGCGGCCAGAGCGGCATGCCGGCCCGCGGCCAGGGCCAGGCGCTGACTGCCGAATGGTGGAGTTACATCGAGCACGCGATCCGCGAGGGCGGCCGTCTCGGCGTGGACATCGGCCTGTTCAACTCCCCCGGCTGGAGCCAGTCCGGCGGGCCGTGGGTGAAGCCCACCCAGGCGATGCGCTACGTGGTGCTGCCCGAGATGCGCCTGCGCGGGTCGCAGCGCTTCGCGGGCCGCCTGCCCCGACCGGCCGGCGATTTCCAGGATCTCGCCGTGCTGGCGTTCCCGGCGCCCGCCGGGGAGGACGAGCGGGCGAAAATCACCGCGCGCACCCCGGCCGCGATCCAGTTTGAAATGCCCGCCGCCTTCACCGCACGGAGCGTCACCGTGCAGCCCGTCAAGGCGGTGAATGTTTCCGCCGAACTGCAGGCCTCGGAAGACGGCCAGGCCTGGCGGACCGTGAAAAAGTTCCGGATCGACCGGCACAACCTCGAAGTCAATGTGGGGCCGGTGCCGCTCGCCCCGGTGGTGGCCTCTTTCCCGGCGGTCTCCGCGCGATGCTTCCGGCTGACTTTTTCGGCCGCCTGCGAATTGGGGGACATCCGTCTTTCGCCCGCGGCGCGCGTGGAAAGCGGCGCGGAAAAACAGCTGGCCAAAATGTTTCAGGATCCGCTGCCGCCCTTCGACTTTTACTCCTGGCCGGTGCCCGCCGAGCCGGAGTCGGCGGATTTGGTGGTCCAGCCCACGGCCGTCCTGGACTTGAGCGCGGCGCTGGCGCCGGATGGAACCTTGCGCTGGGAAGTGCCCGCCGGGGAGTGGATTGTCCTGCGCACGGGGCTGGCTCCCACCGGCACGAAGAACTCTCCCGCCCCGCCGGAGGCGACCGGCCTGGAAGTGGACAAGATGAACCGCGAGGCGCTGAAAGCGCACTTCGAGGCCTTCGTGGGCCACCTGCTCCAGCGGTTGCCCGCCGGGGACCGCAAGGCCTGGAAGCATGTGGTGGCGGACAGCTACGAGATGGGCCCGGAGAACTGGACCGACGGTTTTGCGGCCGATTTCCGGCAGCGCTATGGCTACGATCCGCTGCGCTGGCTGCCGGTATTGTCCGGGCGGATGGTCGGCAGCGCGGATCAGTCGGACCGGTTCCTCTGGGACCTGCGACGGTTGGTGGCGGACCGGGTGGCCCGGGATTATGTCGGCGGCCTGCGGGATCTCTGCCGCGAACATGGCTTGAAGATGTGGCTGGAGAATTACGGCCACTGGGGATTCCCCAGCGAGTTCCTGAAATACGGCGGCTCCTGCGACGAGATCAGTGGCGAATTTTGGGTGGGGGGTGAGCTCGGCAGCGTCGAGCTGCGCGATGCCTCCTCGGCGGCGCACACGTATGGCCTGCCGGTGGTCTGGGCGGAGGCCTTCACGGGCGGCCCGGCGTTCATCAACACGCCCCGCGATCTGAAGGCGCGGGGCGACTGGGCCTTTTGCGAGGGGATCAACCAGTTCGTGCTGCACGTCTGCATCCACCAGCCCTGGGAGGACCGCCGGCCGGGCATCAATGCCGGCTGGGGCACGGAGTTCAACCGCCACAACACCTGGTTCGACTATGCCCAGCCGTGGGTCGATTATCTGCGCCGGTGCACCGTGATGCTGCAGACTGGCCGGCCGGTGGCCGATGTCGCCTACTTCATCGGCGAGGATGCCCCCAAGATGGCCGGCACCCGCCAGCCGGGGCTGCCGCCCGGTTACGACTTCGACTACATTAACGCGGAGGTCATCGAGAACCGGCTCGCCGTGAAGGATGGCCGGTTCGTTTTGCCCGATGGCATGAGCTACCGCCTGCTCGTTTTGCCGCCCTCCGCAACGATGCGGCCGGGATTGCTGAAGCAAATCCGCAACCTCGTCAACGCGGGCGGCGCCGTGCTCGGGCCTGCTCCCCAGCGCTCGCCGAGCCTCGAAAACCACCCCGCCTGCGACGCCGAGGTGCAGCGCCTGGCCGGCGAGCTGTGGGGCCAGGGACGGATCATGGCTGGCATCACTTTGGCCGAGGCGTTCCAGCGGCTCCAGGTGCCCGCCGATGTGGCGTGCCCGAAGGACATCCTCTGGAAACACCGGGCCAGCGGCGAAATGGATATTTATTTCCTGTCCAACCAGGCCGCCCGGGAACGCACCGAGACGATTTCCTTCCGGGTCACGGGCCGGGCGCCGGAATTATGGTGGCCGGATACCGGCAATCGGGAGGACGCACCCTGCCAAGTCAAGGACGGCCGGACTACCCTGGCCCTGACTTTCGATCCCGCAGGCTCCGTGTTTGTGGTGTTCCGCAAGCAGGCGGCCCCCTCCGCCATCCGGCGGCTGGCCCTGCAGCCGGTGGGGACGGTGGCCGGGCCCTGGCAGGTGGAGTTCCCCTCCACGCGGGCGGTGTTCGACCAATTGGTTTCCTGGACCACGCATGCCAGCCCGGAGATCAAATACCATTCCGGGTCCGCCACTTACCGCGCGGACTTCCAGGTGGCCGAGGTCAAGCCCGGCATGTTCCTCGACCTGGGCCGGGTGGAAGCCATGGCCCGGGTGCGGGTCAACGGCCGGGAGATGGGCACCCTATGGAAGCTGCCCTACAAGGTGGATATCAGCGGGGCGGTCCAGCGGGGTGAAAACAAATTGGAGGTGGAGGTCGTCAACCCGTGGCTGAACCGGCTCGTCGGGGACGAGCAGCCCGGCGCCACCAAGCGGGTGACCTTCACCACCATGAAAACTTTCAGCGCCCAAACCAAACTGCAGCCGGCCGGCTTGCTCGGCACGGTGACCGTGCTGGCTGGGGACTATGTTGAAGTGAAGTAAACACCCGGACCAACCCAATCCAATCCAAATCAAAACATCCTCATGAACCGATCGACCCTATTCAGAGCCATCCTGATCACCGGCCTCCTGGCCTGCCCGCAGGCGCGGGCGGAAGAATCCCAGCCCAAGTGCAAAGTGACCCTCGAGGTGTTCGACCGCCCGATGGGCGAACGCGTGGCCGCCCAGGTGGTCGTATCCGACCCCGCCGATGCGGCCGCGCGCTGGACCGGCGCCAGCGCCGCTCAAAGCGGGGGCGCCAGCGATCCTTTGTCCTTCCAGTTGCCGGCCCGGCACACTTTTGTGGTCGAGGCCGAGCGCGAAGGGCTGAAACGCCGCCAATACTACACCACGAGCACCAATGGCAATGACCGGCTGCGGATCTTCCTGGACGGCATCCCGGAGGTGCCGGCCCCGAAGCGCAATTATACCCCGGCCCCCATCAAACAGGAGTTATCTGCTGCGGATGCCGCCGCGCTCAAGGAAGCCTGCGCGGCCTACTTCACCGCCCCGGCCAGCGAGCAGGCAAGCTGGAAATTTAAGGCGGGCCTGGACGAGTTGCTGCGGGACAACGAGCCGGCGGTCCGCCGGGCCGCGTGGGAGGCTTTCCGCGCCGCCCCCATCCACGAGGCGCTGAAGAAGGACTTCGAGGCCCGGCAGGTCTGCTCGGAGAAGCTGGTGAGCCCCTATACGGTCAAGACGGTGGGCACCCGTCCCGCCCAGGGCTGGGCGCTGTTCATCGCGATGCACGGGGGTGGGGGGGCGCCCAAGGAGCTGAATGACAGCCAGTGGCGGGATATGCAGCGCTATTACCGGGACCACCCGGAAGCCGGCGGCTATCTTTATGTGGCGTTGCGGGCCCCCAACAACGAGTGGAACGGATTCTACGCCGGTTACGTTTACCCACTGATCCAAAACCTCCTGCGCCAGTTCCTGCTGTTCGGCGATGTGGACCCCAACAAAGAGTTCATCATGGGTTACTCCCACGGGGGCTATGGGGCGTTTGCCATCGGCCCCAAGATGCCCGATCACTTCGCCGCCATCCACTCCAGCGCCGCGGCCATCGCTGATGGCGCCTCAGCCATCACTCTAAAAAACACCATCTTCACCACCATGGTCGGCGAGCGGGACACCATGTATGGCCGCTACGACCGCATCCGGGAGTTCGACCAGGAGATCAAGAAACTGCGCGGCAGCCGCGCCGACATCTACCCGGTCACCGTCTCGATTATTGCCAAACACCCGCATTCCGGATTGCCGGACCGGGACAAGATCGCCGAGATGTATCCCGCCGTGCGTAATCCCGTGCCGCGAGACCTGACCTGGCGGCTGACCGACGGGGTCATCCGCGATTTCTTCTGGCTCCATGCGCCCACGCCGGCCCCGGGCATGCAGCTCGATGTCACCTGCCAGGATAACCGTCTCAACGCCACGGTGACGACGAATGCCACGGCGGCCACCATCCTGCTGGACAGCCGGCTGGTTGATTTCGGGCGGCCGGTCACCCTGCAGCTCAACGGCCAGGCCAGCGAACACAAACTGCAGCCCAGCCTCCGCACCCTGTGCGCCACCCTGCAGCGCCGGGGCGATCCTGAATTGGCCTTCACGGCCGAAATCGTGCTGCCGCTGGCGGCCGCGCCCGCAGCCCGGTAACCAGCCAGCCTATGAACCTTAAATGCTCCTGCCTGGCCCTGGCCCTCGCGGCCCCAGCCAGCGCCGCGGAATGGAAGTTTCCCTGTCCCGAAAACGAAATCGCCCGCTACACCGCGTACCGCGTCGCCACGCCCCTCCGCATCGATGGGCGGCTCGACGAACCCGCCTGGCAGCGTGCCCCGCAATCGCCCCGCTATGCCGACATCATCACCGGCCGGCGCGCCATCCACGACACCCGCGGCATGGTGCTCTGGGATGAAAACAACCTCTACCTCGCCGTCCGGATCGAGGAACCGTTCGTGCATGCCAAATTCACAGAGAACAATTCCCCGATCTACGAGGACAACGATGTCGAGGTGTTCATCGCCGGCCGCGACGCCTACTACGAATTCGAGATCAACGCCTTCAACACCACCTACGAGGTGTTCTTCATCTGGGAGGAGGCCTATGAGCGGGGTGGCTTTGCACGGCAGCCGGAATTCCAGCGTTCGCTCCTGCGGCCCTTCAACGGGGTCGGCTTCACCAATCATCCGCGCGGCGGCCGACTGGGCCAATTCAACTGGCATTTCCCCGGCAAGCAGACCGCCGTGTTCATTGACGGCACCGTGAACCAGGACGCTGATCGCGACCGTGGTTGGACCGTTGAAATGGCGTTCCCCTGGCGGGGCATGGCACCGCTGGCGGCCGCCGATGAGCGTTCCCTGCCGCCCAAGGAAGGCGACCTTTGGCGCATCGATTTCTCCCGCTTCAACCAATACAAGGAAGCCCCGCCCGCGAAGGATTCGGGGGGCTGGACGTGGAGCCGCCACGGCACTTGGGATTCGCACGTCCCGGAATGCTTCCCCTACATCCGGTTCAGCACCAACGAGGTGGGCCAGGCGGCGGAAAAGCGGGAAAGCCCGCGCTGAAATGAATGGGGCCGGCTCACCCGCCGGCCCAGCGGCCCTGTGGCCTTCCGCCACCGCGACCCCAGCACCCATCACAGCAAGGCCTTTCCGCCCGTCGAGGTCATCCCTTGTGCCACCTGGGAAAAAGCCGGTAAGTTTCTGAAGCAGGGGGGCGTGGCGGTGGGCTGCGGATCCAGCGAACTCCGGCGGTTCCTATTCTGGCGGGATTTGGTGGAGGCAGGCAAAAACCAAGGGCAGCGCAGATTTCCTAAAGCAGGAAGTTGAGCGCCTCTTCCACGTCGTGGTGGGTGGGCCGTGCTTTCAGGCTGGCATTTTTCAGGCGGGAATCCATGCTGGCGCCCAAGCAAACTGATATGAACATGAAAAATACCATCCTGGCCAGCCTGGCCTTTGGCCTCGCCCTGGCCGCCCAGGCCGGCGAGCCGGATCTCGCCACCGTAGAAAAACAATTTCGCGAGCTGCCCATGAGCGCCCGGCGTCTCACCGGGCCGCTGTTCTGGATGCACGGGGACGAAACCAAGGCCCAGTTGGAAGGGGAGCTCCAAAAAGTGCTGGAGGGGGGCAACGGCATCTTCACCACGGAGCCCCGCCCGCACCGGGATTGGCTGGGTGAAGGCTGGTACCGCGACCTGGACATCTGCCTGCAATTTGCCCGGAAGAACGACCTGCAGCTCATCATTTACGACGATTGGTGGTGGCCGAGCCAGATGATGGGCGGGCGCGTGCCTCCGCAATACGGCAGCAAGCGGCTGAATGCCGCGGCCGTCGCCGTCGAAGGCCCGAGATCGCTGCGCGATGCCGGGTTCAGCCAGAGCAACCTCGTCGCGGTGGTGGCGGGGCGCGTGGTGGACGGCGGGGCCATCGATGGCGGCAGCCTGGTGAACCTCTCCACCGCCATCCGCGGCGGCACCCTGGAGTGGGAGGTGCCGGCGGGCCAGTGGAAGGTCATGACCTTCACCTGGAGCTTCAACGGCACCAAGGGCGGACAACAGCAATACATCTCCGTGGACGGCGCCAGCCCCGACTGCGTGAACTGGTTCATCCAGGCGGTTTACCAGCCGCATTACGACCGGTTCCAGGCGGATTTCGGCAAGACCATTGTGGGCTTTTTCTACGATGAGCCGGAAACCCAGGGCGACTGGGGCAGCGACCTCCCCCGCCTGATCGCCGAGCGCGGGCTGGACCTCCCGAAATTGCTGGTCGGCTACAAGTACAAGCTCGCCGGCGAGGAACAGACCGCCGCGTACCACACCTACCTGGATCTCTTCGCCGAATCCTGGGGCCGCACCATGTATGGCGGCCTTTCCAAGTGGTGCCGGGAGCACCGCGTCTTTTCCATGGGCCATTTCATGGAGCACGACAACGACCTGTTCAGCCGGGTGATGTCCGGGGGCAACATGTTGCAGTTGCTCAAATACAGCGACATGGGGGGTATGGACCTGGTCTGCGGCCAGTTGCCCCCCGGGCAGCGGCCGATGGGCATTTACCAGATCCCCAAGATCGCCAGCTCCATCTCGCACGTTTACCACAAGGCCGAGGACATCGCCTTCTGCGAAATCTACGGCGGCTACAACCAGGATCTGACCTATCCGCAAATGAAGTGGCTTGCCGATTGGCACCAGGTCCGCGGGGTGAACCTCCTGATCCCCCACTCGTTCAATCCCCGGGCGCCCTACGACACGGACTACCCACCGTATTTCTACAATGGCGGTTTCGAGCCCCGCTGGCCCCTCTACCGCGTGTGGGCCGACTACACCAGCCGGCTCAGCCTGATGCTGACCGGCGGCCGGCACATCTGCCCGGTGGCCTTCCTCCACCTCGGCCAAAGCATCCATACCGGCCAGGCCATCCGCCCGGAGGCCTTCACCAGCACCTTGCAGGACGCCCTCTACGACTGCGACTGGCTGCCCTATGATGCCTTTGAAGAGAGCGCCCGCCTGGCTGGCCGGGAGGTTGTCCTGCACCAGGAGGCCTACCAGGTGCTGGTGGTTCCGCCCGTCGAGGTCATCCCCTATGCCACCCTGGAAAAAGCCGCGAAGTTTTTTGAGCAGGGCGGCGTGGTGGTGGGCTATGGATTCCTGCCCCGGAAATCGGCCACCCTCGGCCATTCCGCCGCGGACATCGCCGCGCTCCGCACCCGCATTTGGGGGGCGGACCCGGCTCCCAGCACCCAGGCCTGCCAGCGCCACGCCAGCGGGGGACGCGCCTATTTCCTGCCGGAAAAACCGACGGCGGCGGACGTCACCAAAGTGCTGGCCGGAGACGCGGGGATAACCCCGGTGCTCGAGGTGGTGGAGGGGGAGACCGGCAACTGGCTGCATGTGCTGCACCGGCAGAAATGCGGGCGCGACATTTTCCTGATCTGCAACCAGCACCTGGCGGGCGCCGCCCGCCCGTTCACCTTCCGCACGACCGCGGCGGGAACGCCCGAAGCCTGGGATGCGATGCGCAATGACTTCTCCAGTGTCCCCAGCCAAAGGCGGGGCAAGAACTTGGAATTCTCCCTCACCCTGGAGCCCAGCGAAAGCGTGCTGGTGGTGTTCCAGGACCAGGCCCGCCAGCTGCCGCCGCGCTCCAGCGCCGGGGTGAAGCCCGCGCGCGAGCCCATCGTGGTGGTCCGCGACGCCTCCCTTACCGATCCCGTGGCGCAGAATCCCCAGCCCGGGCCGCCCCGCCAGAACAAGCTCACCAAGAGCCCGGCCCGGGCCGATATCTTTTTCGGCCAGGCCAGCTTGCCGGCCGGCCTGGATCTTGCCCAATCCCGGGCCATCCTGGAATTGGAGGGGATCAAGCCCGAAGCCGCCGCCAGCATCACGGTCAATGGCGTTTACGCGGGCGGTTTCATTGGCCAGCCGTTCCGGCTTGAGGTCACCAGGCATCTCAAGCCCGGCAACAACTCCATCAAGATCGCGCCGTTTGCCCCCCAAACGGCCCGGCTTCTGGTATACTGATCCCGCCGTGGAACACGAACCGGCTATTATCAAAATTGAACAACCAACTCCAAAGGACCAAAACGAATATGCGACACACACGATTGCAGAATGGCCTCGCCCGCCCCGCCCTCGGCCTGCTGCTGGCGGCCCTGGCGGCCTTCCCGGCGGCCCCGCTCCAGGCGCAGACGCCCCTGGTTAAAAATGGCGATTCGATCGCCTTTTTGGGGGACTCGATCACCCAGGGCGGATGGCACAGCCCGGTGGGCTACGTGCGGTTGGTCATGAGCGGCCTGGAGTGCAATGGCCTCCACGCCACCGCCATTCCGGCCGGGATCAGCGGCCACAAATCGAACGATATGCTGGCGCGGCTGCGCAAGGATGTCCTGGATAAAAATCCGGTTTGGATGACCTTGAGCTGCGGCGTGAACGACGTCTGGCACGGCGCCAATGGCGTGCCGCTGCCGCAATACAAAGCCAACATCACGGCGATCATCGACCGCGCCCAAGCCTCCGGCATCAAGATCATGATCCTGACCGCCACCGTGATCACCGAGCAGGAGGATAACCCCAACAACCGGACGCTGGTGGCCTATAATGAATTCCTGCGCGAACTGGCGAAGGAAAAGAAATGCCCGCTGGCCGACCTGAATGCCGATATGTGGGCCGGTTTGAAAGCGGCTCCCGGCCAAAAGAACGTCTTCACCGGCGACGGCGTGCACATGAACGCCCACGGGAATTGCCTCATGGCCGCCGGCGTGCTCCGGGCCTTTGGCCTCAGCGAGGAGCAGATCGGCAAGGCCCGCGAGGCGTGGGCGGTCATTCCCAACGCCGTGAGTCTGAACGGCCAGAAAGGCATCACCCTGCGGGAATACGAACAGTTGCGGGTCACGGCCCGCCAGCGGGAAACCACGGTCGAGGAAATGGCCAACGCGGCGTTCTCCTCCGCGGTGAGCAATCTCCTGGCCAATCCGCCCCGGTAATCGCTCCGCATCATTCCCTTGCCTGGGGAAGATGGCCAGGGTGAGGGCGAGCCGGTTTCCATCTCCGTGGTCGGAGTCAAAAGCGGCGCGCGACCCAGGCTTTGCGCAACATGATCCGGCCACCCGGGCTTGGGGCCAGTAGCCGGGCCGGGAAAAGCCGTGGCTGTCGTGGAGCCCGGAGCTCGGCGGAAACCGGTTGCGCCGGTCGCCCCGCCGCGCCCTGCCAAGCGTCAAGGGGTTCAAAGGATCAAGTCCATCCGGATCCAGTTCCGGATCAAGTTCCGACTCGACTTGGCGGTGGTTTGTGCCACACTACGCGGCCAATAAAGTGATGGCAGAAAATCCTAATACTAAGCGAGTCTGGCTGATCGACGCAGTGGCGTGGTCCGCGGCTTACCCGGCCACGAACCCGCTGCGGGAGGTCCATCGGTGGTTTGCGCGGTGGGTGGAGGATCTGCCTGGGCTGGACTTGGCGGGCGTAAAGGCTGATGCCGATGTGCTGGCGGCGGTGCGGTCCGGAGCGGACGGTGTCATTATCAGCGGCTCGCCGCGGGATGCGTGGAACGAGGACCCGGTGAATCTGAAGCTGTGCGAGGTGGTGGGGGAGTGCCGGGATCGCGGCATCCCGTTGCTGGGGGTCTGCTACGGCCATCAGTTGCTGGCGCGGGCGCTGGGCGGGGTGGTGGGGCGGCACCCGGAAGGGTTGGAACTGGGCAACACACCCGTGCGGCTGACGCCCGCCGGCCGGGTTTCGCCGCTGCTGGCCGGGTTCCCGGAACGGTTCGAGGTGTTGTCCAGCCATGTGGATGCGGTGCTGGAAATGCCACCGGGCGGGGAGCTGTTGGTGGAGGGGGATTTCACCCGGAACCAGGGATTCCACTGGGGCAACCAGCTGTTCGGGGTGCAGTTCCACCCGGAATCGGATCCCGGGATCATGCAGTTCATCTGGAATCCGCGCCGTGAAACGTGGCGCGCCAAAGTGGCTTTTAACCTGGACCAGGCCATCGACGGCCTGCGGCCCACCCCGCAGGCGGGCAGCCTGCTGCGCAATTTTGTGACTCAAATCGTATGGCATTGACTTCTTTTTCATTTCCCACTCCCACCTTGTTCGGCGCCGGTGCGGTGGCTGAACTGCCCGCGCGGCTGGCGCGGATGGGTCTCCGGCGCCCCCTGGTGGTGACGGACCCCGGTCTGTTGGACACGGGTGCCTTCCGGCGGTGCCAGGAGGCCCTGGGACCGGCGGAACAGGGCCGGTCGTGGTTCCTGTATGGGGGGGTGCACCCCAATCCGGTGGAGCAGGACGTGATCGAGGCGGCGCAGGCCTTCCGGGAGCATCAATGCGATGGGGTGATCGCCCTGGGGGGGGGCAGCCCGCTGGATGTGGGCAAGGCCGCCCGCCTGCTGGTGAAATCCCCCGGCCTCCAGCTCGCGGAGTTCGATTACCAGGCGGACTGGAGTGGCCTGGCGCCGCTGGTGTGCATCCCCACCACGGCCGGCACCGGCAGCGAGGTGGGCCGCAGTTCGGTCATCACCCTGGCCGGCACGCAGCGCAAGAAGGTCATCTTCCATCCCGAATTGCTCGCCCGGTTGGTGATCCTGGACGCGGAACTGACGCGGGATCTCCCGCCCCACCTCACGGCGGCCACGGGGGCCGATGCGCTGACGCACTGTATAGAATCCTACACCTGCCCGGTGTTCCACCCCATGTGCGACGGGATTGCCCTGGAAGGCATCCACCTGGTGGTGGACGCCCTGCCCCGGGCTTTCCGGGATGGGGGCGATCTGGATGCCCGCGGGCGGATGCTGGCGGCGGCGGCGATGGGGGCGGTGTCGTTCCAGAAAGATTTGGGGGCGGTGCATTCGCTGGCGCATCCGCTCTCGACGTTGTGCGGCCTGCACCACGGGCTGGCCAACGCGTTGTGCCTGGTGGCGGTGATGAAGCTCAACGCCGAACGGAAGCCGGGCCTTTACCGCCGGGTGGGCACCGCGTGCGGGCTGGAGGTGATCCAGTGCCCGGCGGCCGAGGCCGACCGGCGGACCATTGAGTTCATCACCGGTTTCCTGGCCGGCCTGGGCTTGAACCGGAAGCTCCGGGACTGCGGGGTGCAGGCCGCGCAGATCGACGCCCTGGCCGCGCAGGCCTTCGAAGATCCGTGCCATCCCACGAACGCCGTGCCGGTGACCGCGGAGGATCTCAAACAATTATACTTAAGCGTGCTATAAACCCATGAATCCCATACCGACGAAAATGTTCATCAACGGCCAATGGCGGGAGGTCGCCGGAGGCAAGCCGATTACCTTGATCAACCCGGCGACCGAGCAGCCGCTGGCCGAGGTGGCCGGGGCCGATGTGCTCGCGGTCGGGGAGGCCGTGGCCTCCGCGCACGAGGCCTTTCTGAATGGCTGGCGCGACCTGGCCCCCGGCAAGCGCGCGGAAATCCTGTATAATGTGGCCCGCGTGATCCGGGAGAACCTCGAGGGATTGGCCCGGCTGGAGTGCGGGAACATCGGCAAGCCGATCTCCGACGCCCGCGACGAGATTGGCCTGGGGGCGCGCGTGTTTGAGTATTACGCCGGAGCCATCTCCAAATTTGGCGGGCAGACCATCCCGGTGGCCCGCGGCGGGCTGGACTATACGCTGCGCACCCCGATGGGGGTGGTGGCGGCCATCGTGCCCTGGAATTTCCCGTTCCCCATCGGCTGCTGGAAGGCGGCCCCGGCGTTGGCGGCGGGCAACTGCGTGGTGCTCAAGCCGGCCTCGCTCTCCCCGTTGACCGCTTTGCGGTTGGGTGAGCTGGCCTGCCAGGCGGGTCTGCCGGCCGGGGTGCTGCAGGTGCTGCCCGGCTCGGGGCAGGCGATGGGCGACGCCCTGGTGACCCATCCGCTGGTGCGCAAGATATCGTTCACCGGCTCCACCACGGTGGGCTCGCGCATCATGGAGCTGGCCGCCCGGGACATCAAACGGGTCTCGCTGGAATTGGGCGGCAAGTCGCCCAACATCGTGTTCGCCGACGCGGATTGGCAGCGGGCGGCGGAAACCTCCCCCATGAGCGTTTTTGCCAACACCGGCCAGGATTGCTGCGCCCGCAGCCGGATGTTTGTGGAGCGCGCGGTTTACGACCGGTTTGTGGAATTGTTCGTGGCCGCCACGAAGAAGTTGGTGGTGGGGGATCCCACCCGGCCGGAAACGCAGGTTGGTCCGCTCGTCTCGGCGGGCCAGCGCGCCGCGGTGGAGGAATACCTGGCCGATGCCAGGGCGCTCGGGCGCACGGTCGCCACCGGCGGCGGCCGCCCGGCCGGCCCGGGCTATTACCTGGAGCCAGCGGTTTTGGTGGATGTGGAAACCAGCGACCGCTGCTGGCGGGAGGAAATTTTCGGCCCCGTGGTCTGCATCCGCCCCTTCGACGATGAAAAGGCCATGCTCCAGGAGGTGAATGACTCGCCCTATGGGCTTAGCGGGTCCCTCTGGACCAATGATTTGCGGCGCGCCGTCCGGGTGGCCCGCCAGGTGGAGAGCGGCGTGCTCAGCGTGAACAGCCACAGCAGCGTACATGTGGAGGCGCCCTTCGGCGGCTTCAAGCAAAGCGGGCTGGGGCGGGATTTGGGCATGAGCGCCATGGAAGGCTATACCGAGCTGAAAAACATCTACGTGGCGGAGTAGGCCGCGGGGAGCGGAGAGCGGGGAGCGAGCGCAGAGCGCCGAGCGGAGGGCGGAGAGCGGAGGGCGGAGAGCAGAGAGCAGAGGGCAGAGGGCGGGGCAGCTTGGAGCGGAGAGCGGAGAGCAGAGAGAAGAGAGTCAACGCATGAAATTCGAGGAACTCAAAACGAAGATCAAGGCAGGCGAGATCGACACGGTGCTGGTTGTGGCGCCGGATGTTTTCGGCCGGCTCGTGGGCAAGCGCTGCACCGGACGGTTTTTCCTGGACAGCGTGGCCAAGCACAGCACGCACGGGTGTAATTACCTGCTCACGGTGAACATCGACATGGACCCCATGGACGGGTTCAAACTGGCCAATTGGGAGAGCGGCTTCGGGGACTTCGAAATGCGGCCGGACCTCTCCACCATCCGCCTCCTGCCCTGGCAGCCGGGGGCGGCGCTGGTGCTGTGCGATTTTCATCACCACCACGGTGGATTGGTGGAAGAGGCGCCGCGCTCGGTGTTGCGGCGGCAACTCGAGGCGCTGGCCGGGCAGGGGCTCTCGTGCTACGCGGCCAGCGAGCTGGAATTTTACCTGTTCAACCACACCTACCACGACGCCTTCCACGCGGGTTACCGGGATCTGGCCCCCTCCAGCAATTACCGGATCGATTACCACACCATGCAGCCCACGCGGGACGAAGGGCTCCTGCGTGCCATCCGCAACGGCATGTGCGGCGCCCGGGTGCCGGTGGAGAACAGCAAGGGCGAATGGGGCAAAGGCCAGCACGAAATCAATTTCACCTATGACCGGCCCCTGGCCATGGCGGACATGCACGTCGTGTTCAAGCAGGGTGTCAAGGAGATCGCCGAGCAGCACGGCAAGGCGATCACGTTCATGGCCAAATACCTGGCCTCCGAAGCCGGGAGCAGCTGCCACATCCACCTGAGCGTGTGGCGCGGCGGGAAAAACCTGTTCTGGGACGCGGCCAAAAAGACCGGCTCGCGGTTCTTCCGCCAGTTCCTGGGCGGCCTGATGAAATACTCGCCCGAGCTCTCCTATTTTTACGCCCCCACCGTCAATTCCTATAAACGCTACCAGGCGGCCAGTTGGGCGCCCACGCGCATGGCGTGGTCCACGGACAACCGCACAGTCGGTTTCCGGGTGGTGGGCCACGGCGATTCCCACCGCATCGAGAACCGCATGCCGGGGGCGGACGCCAACCCTTACCTGGCCTTCGCGGCGATGCTGGCGGCGGGCCTGGCCGGGGTGGAGGAGGACCTGGATTGCGGGCCCGAATACCTGGGCAACGCCTACCGCGACGCGCAGTTGGCGGCCCTGCCGGACAGCCTCCAGGTCGCGGTGGACCTGCTCGGCGCCAGCCGGATGGCCCGGGAGCGTCTGGGCGAGCCGGTGGTGGAGTTTTACACGCATACTGCCCGGCTGGAAATCCAGGCCTATAACGCCAGCGTGACCGATTGGGAGCGCCAGCGCTATTTCGAAAGGATCTGACCCCGCCTTATGGAAGACCACACCGCGGCCAACCCGAGCGTGCGCGCCTGGCAGTGGCGCATATTCTGGCTGCTTTGGGGCGCCTACGCCTCCTACTATTTGTGCCGGGTCAATTTCGCGGTGGCCCAGCCGCTGATCCTCAAGGATTTCCCTGGCTGGACCAACGCCAAGATCGGGCTGATCCCCTCCATCTACGCCATCGCCTATGCGGCCGGCCAGATGATCAACGGCACCCTGGGGCAGCGCTACGGAGCCCGGCACATGATGACGGTGGCGCTTACGGTGGCGGCGATCACCAACCTGTTGTTTTCCTTCACCTCCTCCTTCGGAATCATGCTGGCCCTCTGGGCCGTCAATGGGTATGCCCAATCGGCTGGCTGGTCGCTGCTGATCCAGACGATCTCCAATTGGAACACATCGCGCCGCCGGGGCACGGTGATCGGCCTGATCTCCACCTGTTACACGGTGGGCAATGTCCTCTCCTGGCTGCTGGCCGGCACCCTGTGCGAGGCGATCAGCTGGCGGGCTGCGTTCTGGGTCCCCAGCCTGGTCCTGGTGCCCATGGCCATCCTGTTTTTCACCCATCTGCGGAACTCGCCGGAGGAGGCGGGCCTGGCGCCCATCCGGGATGACAACGCCGCCCACGGCGCCACCACCTCCGCCGACCAGGCCGCCGCCGCGTCCGGCGGCTGGCTGGCCACCTGGGCCATCCTCCGCATCACCCTGGCGAACCGGATCCTGTGGATCCTGGCGCTCGGATTTTTCTGCATGAACTCGGTGCGCTACACGTTCATGAACTGGAGCGTGCAATACATGGCCGACTACCACGGGCGGACCATCAAGAACAGCGCCTTCACGGCGGTCGTCTTTCCGTTGATTGGCTCGCTCGGGGCGATTGCCGCGGGCTGGGCTTCGGACAACCTGTTCGGCAAGCGGCGCGCCCCGGTCTGCGCCATCATGCTGCTGGGGCTGGCGGTGGTCTGCGTGCTGTTCCCCCAGATCCCCAAGGGGCAATGGGTGGTGGCCACCGCCGCTTTGGGCCTGGCCGGTTTCCTCATGTATGGGCCGGACATGCTCATGAGCGGCGCGGCCACGGTGGACATCAGCCATCCCAAGGCGGCCTCCATGGCCACGGGTTTGACCATGTGCTTCGGGGCCACGGGCACGATCTTTTCCGGCGCGGGGGTCGGCTGGCTGAAGGACATCTCCAAGGGCAACTGGTCACTGGTGTTTTGGTTCCTGGCCGGCCTTTGCCTCGTCTCCGCGCTGCTCATGGTCTCCATCTGGAATGCCCGCCCCAAAGGAGCGAAATAAAACCGTGCCAAGCGACCGCCCCGCCAAGATGCCACCCCAGACCAAAAAAAGTCCGCTGCTGAACTCCCCGGGATGGTCCGGGGTGGTCCGGCGCCAGCTCGAAAAGCTGGTCCTCAAGGGCGCGGGCCGGCAGCTGCCGGTGGTGTTCGACTTCGACAACACCGTGGTCTGCGGGGACATCGGCGAAGCCACCCTGGCCCTGCTGGTGCGGGAGGGGAGCTTGTCCGCGGACCGCCTGCCGGAGGCGTTGAGCCCGGCGCTGGTTCCCGAAACGGGCCGGCCAGTGACCGCCGCTTCCGCCGTGGATCTTACGGAGTATTACGAGGCATTCCTGGCGCCGACCGCCCATGGCCCCAAAGATCCCTTTCCGCAGGCCAACGGTTATTTATGGGCCGTGCAAGCCATGCAGGGATTGGACCTGCACACCGTGGTGGATGCCACGCGGCGGGTCATGGAAGGGTCCCGCCCGGGCGGCGGGAACCGGCTGGATGTGACCCCGGGCAGGACTTCCTATCCCATTCCCTGGTTTTACCCGGAGATGGTCGAGTTGATCGCCGCCCTGATCCGCCACGAGTACGACCTCTGGATCGTTTCGGCCAGCAATGTCTGGACCGTGCGCTGGATGGCTTTGCATGGGCTCAATCCGCTGCTGCGGGCGCAAGGTGTCCGCAGCGGGATTTCTCCGCGGCAGGTCGTGGGGGTCTCCACGCTGATGGCGGACCGCCAGGGCCGGCTGTACAAGGATTCCGTCCTGACCCGGGAAAACCGGGATTACGCCTGGCAGCGGGAGCCGGCGATGAAGGCGCTGCGGGTGACCAGCCATCCCCAATACCCGGCGCCCACTTACTCGGGCAAGGTGGGGGCGATCTGGGATGTCATCGGCCGGCGGCCTTACCTGTGCGCCGGGGACAGCCCCGGGGATCTTCCGATGCTTGCTTTCAGCGAAAACCGGCTGTGGATGGCCCGGCTCGAGAAGCCGGATTATCAAAAGGCGGCCTTGAAGCTCATGCGCCAGGCGGACGCCGGCCAATGGGTTGTGCAGCCGGTGCTGGCCTCCCAATCGCCGGGCTTCATTGGATCGCGGGCCCAGCTATCCCAGCGCCTGGCCCGGCCATCCCCTGGCATCGCGCAATCGCTCCGTCTTTTGCGGGATCACTCCGGGAAAAATTTTTGACCCGGCGCTGACCTCCAGGAGTCTGCCGCCAAGCCAAACTGCGGGGATGGTCCACCGGCCGGAAGCCGGTGCGCCGGCCTGCCCAGCATCAACGAGTCGTGTAGTATTCGTAGGTGGTTTGCCAGGTGAATTCCTGGCCGGGATCGATGGCCATGGCGATGAACGGTTCCACCGCCAGCACCGTCCGGATGGACCAATAGGCGAGGTGGGACAAAGGCCGGTCCCCGGTGATTTTCAGCCCCGCGCCCGCTTGGGAATTTTCAATGCGAATTTCATGGTCCCTGGGGTTGCTGCTGAAACCTTTCAGCACGGTTTGCACGCGGTCCTCCCCCCGCAGCGGTTTCAGGTAAACCAGCTGATTGCCGCGGATGGCTGCCTGCGTGGGATCGGCCAGCGGGGCCGGCTCGATTGGGTAGGGCACGGAGATCTTGAAATCCGGGCCGGGGGCCTGGCGGTCGAGCACGAGGAAGTTGTGATTGTAAACGGTGCCCGTGATGGCCCGCCGGCCGGTGTTTTTCAGGCGATGTTCCAGGACCAGCTCCGGTTTGCCGGGCGCCAGGCGCACGGTTTTGTGATAGGCATAGCCATAGCCCGAGCGCGGATCCATCAATTCATGGGTGAAGTCCACCGCATCGGGCTCGGTTTTGACCGTCCATTTCCCGGGATCGGCCATTTCATACAGCCGGGCGAAGTGGTAGGGGGCGGCGTCCTTGCGCAGCACGCCCACGCCGATCTTCACGAAGGTCTCCCCCGGTTGGGCCTCGTCCCAGCCCAAGGCGGTTCCCCGGGTTTGGAATTCCTCCACCGGCCCGGTGATCGCCGAGCAGGGGCCGGCAATGATCTCCTGGCCTGAGTAAATATAATCACTCACTTGCGGATCCCGGCGGTCAAACCACGGGCCGTAATAATTGTGCCCCCGGTATTCCAGGCGGCCGATCACGCCCGACCAATCGAACCGCGTCCCGCGGTAAAACCCATGGTTCGCGTCCGGGAGGAACAGTTGGGCGCGGAGCTGGCCATTGGAGATTTCCACCTGGGGGATTTCGGCCGCCGCCAGCCAGGCGGTGGTTAATCCCAGGCCGAGCAGGAGGTGGACGGTCGGGCGAAGCCGATCCCGGCGGTTGGCAGTGTGTTCGGCATGGCTGTGGTGCATATCGATTCTCCGGTATGGATTGGGGTGGTTGCGGTCAGGGCAGGGAGAGCACGCGGTAAAACCGCTTCGGCTCGCTTGGTTTTACGCTATCGGAAAAGCCGATGGTGGAGCCGGTGCCCGCCAGCGGGGCGCCCAGGTTGGTCCAGGCATTGGTCGTCGCCTCCGAGCGGTATTGCAGTTGGTAAGTCCGTTTGGCCTCCGAATCCCAAAACAGTTCCACCTGGCTGACCCGGATGCCCAGGACGGGTTGGAGCAGGGGATTGGCCAGCACGTTGGTATGGCTGTATAAAGTGGGGATGTCGCAGCAGATCTGGGGGAATACAATCGATCCATCGATCCGCAGCCCATTCCCCGAGTTGGTCACGGTGTAATCCGCGGTTCCCATTTCCTCCACGGAAACATAGGGATGCGGGACGGGGTGCTGAAAGCGGATCGTGTTCCCGGAAACCAGGCCATTCGTGAACACCATGAAAACCGCTTGCAGATCCTTCCCCAGGAAAGCCATTTCCACGCCGCCGCCCCCCGGCGGGTTGAAATCCAGAGAAACGAACATCTGATCCGGATTGGGCAGTTTTTGAACCAGATTTCCGCCAAAGCCGCAGCAGGAGGCGTAGGTGCCGCTGGCAATCTGGTAAATCTCCCGGGTATCCTGTCCCTGGGCCTGCAGCCACCCCGGACCGGAACAGGCAAGCAGGATCCCGAGCCAAATGAACCTTCTATTTCTCATAAGCAGTCTCTCCTCTGGTGGTTGGCCCGCGGGCTGCCTCCACCGGCGCGCACCAGACCGTCCTTTGCGCATCGGCCGGGTGCCGTTGTTTTCATATCGGGCATTGACCCCGCGGTGCAACTGGAAACACTGTAACACGAATCGATCATGATAACCAAGCTCTTTGGCGGATGGTTGGGCCACCGGGCTTGGCCAGCAGCCAAGGACTGATGGCTGAATTATGGAGAGTGGAACACAAAAGGCGCCAGCCTCAGCGAGGCCGCCACAGAGGTTGAATATCAGGTGCCCCGCGATTGCATCCTCCAAGGCATTCGGGCCGGCTTGAGGAAGCGATGGGCCCGCCCGGGAAAGCGGCGTTCAAGCGCCGGTGACGGCGTTGAGGGCATGGGATGAGGCTGGATGATATTCAGCCAGCGAAGCCGTGTTTCTTTGCCAGGCGGGGATACAGCCCGGCAACGGCCTCCTCTTTCCAAGGGGTGCCCGCAGGATCCTCCGGTTGCGGTTTGGAACGAATGGGAAGCTGGCCGGTTTTGCGCCGGTAAACAGTCAGCGCCATGTATTGGTAGCCCTCGTAAAAGGCGCTTTCCCCATCCACCTCCATCTCGGCCAGCGTTTCCGGCATCGCCACCACCCGTTCAAAGGTCTCCTTCCCCTGCGAGATGAGGGTGGAGCGGAAATCCGAGAACGCGTCGTCCGAGCAACCGCCGCCAATGATGTAGGCTGCCGCCCAAAGCTCCCAGGTGTAGGCGCGGTCAGCGCAGTCGTCGAAATGGTCCGCGAAAGATTTGACTTCGGGAGCGGGCAGATTGCGCAGTTCATCCCCGAGCAACAAGCTTTTCTGCATCATGTTGCCAGGGGAAGCGCGATGAACTCTGTCAACGATGTTCCAGAACTGTTCGATAGTCATAAGGGGCGATTTGGCCGGGCCTGAAACAGCTATACCTCCACCGTCTTGCCGGGGATGGGGGCCGGGTAACGACCCTGGGCATCCGCCTGGACGGGGGCGGGGCTGTCGGCGGTGAGCGCATCCACGTTGGGGCAGAATTGGAATTTGGAGGCCAGGGCATCCTCCCAGGTGATGATGCGGCCCGAGTGGACGGCGGCGCGGCCCATGATGGCCCCGAGGTTGGACAAGGCGGCGCGGCGGGACTCGTTGTGCGGGCGGTCGTGGCGGATGGCGCCCAGCAGGACGTCCCATTCTGCCTGCCAGGGGTTCACCGCTTCCCGCTCCGGCTTCCAGGCGATGTTGGCCTGATCGATGCGCTGGTCCTTGTAGAGCCAGGAGGTTGGCGCATGGACGTTGCCGGAGAATTTCGCGGCGCACTTGGTCCCGTGGACAAAGGTGGCGAAGTCCTCGTGGCAATTCGGGATGTAACGCCCGGACACGAGGGCTTTGGTGCCGTCGGCAAAGGTGTATTCGATGGAGTAAGTGTCCAGGTTCTGGCTGCTATCCGTGCTGCCGGCAAACCGACCGCCGAGGCCATGGGCGGAGACCGGGTAGGCATCCTTGATCCAGAAACATTCGTCGATCTGGTGGATCATCAGCTCGATGAATATGCCGCCGGAGGACCACATGAACTGGTAGGGGTGCCCGGGGCTGAGTTGCCAGAGCAGCTCATTCTCATTGCGTTTGAAGGGCCCCATGAAATAGCCGGAATCCATCCGGTAGGCGCGGATGAGTTGCACCTCACCCATGGCCCCCTCGCGGATCTGCTGGATGAGCGCCTTGCGCGCCGAGGAGTGGCGGCACATAAGCCCGGCGGCGATTTTGAGGTTTTTCTTCTCCGCAGCCTCCCCGGCCCGGAGGATGCGCTGGATGCCGCCCGGGTCGGCGGCGAAATCCTTTTCCATGAATACATTGATCCCTTTCTGCACCGCGTATTCCAGGTGGGGCGCGCGGAAGGCGGCATGGGTGGTCAAGAGCGCCACGTCTCCCGGGCGCAGGCAATCAATGGCGTGGCGGTAGGCGTCGAAGCCCCGGAACCGCCGCTCCGGCGGCACGTCCACGCGGCTGCCCAGCGCCTGGCTCAAGGCTTTGTGCACCTGGTCGAGACGGTCCTGCCGGAGGTCCGCCATGGCCACCAGTTTCACGGGGCCGCCCGCCCCCGAGCCGATCGCACGCTGGGTGCCCGAATTGTCCCCCAGCACCAGGCCGCCGGCGGACATGGCGTTGGCCACCGCCCCGCTGCCGCGGCCGCCACAGCCAATCAAGGCCAGGTGGATGGTGTGGTCTTCTGCGGCGTGGACATGCGGCAGCGCCACCCCCGCCAGCGCCGAGGCGGCGGCGAATTGAGTGGTGGTTTTGAGGAATTCACGCCGGGAGGCGGGTTGGTTCTCGTTTGTTTTCATAAGCGCTTGATTCCTCAACCATGGCCTATCCTGGATGAAAAGCAAGCCTGCAACGCCGGCCGGCAATGCCGGCGAGTTCCTCAAAGCGGCCAAGTGGCGCCGAGTGGGCACCTGGCGCCCGGATGAAGGAGGCGCAAATGACTGGCGAGGCCAAACTTCCAGGGATCCAGCGGATCGCCAGGGAGGGAAATTTTGGAAGGGAGGAGTTATGGCCCCATGGCCACCGCTTCTCCGGCGCCCACCACCTCCTCCAAACGGTGGCGCTGGCCCGCGGCACGGAGGTGAGCGGCGGATCATTGGCGTGTCCAAACGGTGTCTCTTCCCCCACTGGTGTGGTGCTTCCAAATGGATTGACTCGATACCCGCCAGCCGGGACCATTTGGCTCATTATGGCATCAGGAGAACGACAAGGCCAACTGTGGAGCGCGGCTCCGCGTGATTGGGCTGAATTGCAGGAACCGTTTTGCCGCCCGCTTTGGCAGGCCACGCTGCAGGTGTTGGGTGTGAAGCCGGGTGTGCGGCTGTTGGACGCCGGTTGCGGAGCCGGTGGAGCGTCGGTCCTCGCCACCGCCCTGGGGGGCGAGGTCACCGGTATTGATGCCTGCGCGGCGCTGCTGGCCATCGCCCGGGAGCGCTTGCCGCAGGCGTGGTTTATCCACGGCGACCTCGAGCAACTCCCGTTTGCCGCCGGGCAATTCCACGCCGCCCTGGCGGCGAATTCGGTGATCTTTGCGGAGGATATCCGGCTGGCGCTGCGCGAGCTGCGCCGGGTGGTTCAGCCGGGTGGGCGGGTGGCCATTACGTCGTGGGGCAGGCCGGAGCAATGCGAGATGCGGGAGGTGTTTGCCGCCGTGGCGAGCGTTCTGCCACAACGTCCGCCCGGTGGTGGCCCGTTTGCGTGGTCGGCGGATGGGGCACTGGCGGAACTGTTGAGCGGTGCAGGAATGAAGGTGATGGCGGAGGGAGGAAGTCAATGTGACTTCCACTACCCGGATTTCGCGGCGTTCTGGCGTGCGCAGACTTCGGCGGGCAATTACCAGCCGGCCTTGCTGGCGGTGGGGCCGGAGCGTCTGCGGCAGGTTGTTGGCGAGGCGCTTCGTCCTTACACCCGTGCGGACGGAGCCATTGTGTTGCGGAATATCTATGGCTGGGCGGTGGGACAGGTAGTTCCGTGAAGGAGAACGAGTGCCGGTGCCGCCGATGGAACCCGCCGGGATCAGCGCTCAAGATCCATGGCCGGCCGTCCGGCTGCCTGGCGGTGTCTTTACCACGCAAGGGAATGGCCGGCCATCAGGCAACAAACCAATATCCAACACCCGGATTTGACGCCGGCTTCACCCAACGTCTGGACAAACCGCCGGCGGTCCTTCGTGTCCCGGGATTCGGCCTCGCAGAGGTCCCCATGGACCGGGATGCCGGAGGTGGCAGACGCCCCCCGCACCGGGGATTCTGGTTTTTCGAGCTATGGACATGACCCCGTTATCCATAGGATGGCTGCCTTTATTTAATGCCATGGTTAATAATTCTTTGTCAAAAAAGTGGGTTCGTGGCAGGCTGAAATCCATGAACAATATTTTCCCTTGGGCGATCCTGGCAGCCAGCGCGGCATTCTTAATTGCCGCCGATGATTCGGCCGTGCCCGGACGATTGGCGGCGCAGGCGGCGGCGCCATCGCCTTCCACGCACCTTCCAAACAAGGTGGCAGTGTGGCCGCAGTTCCGCGGGCCAACCGCCGATGGTCAGGCGCCAGCCAAAGCTTTGCCCCTGACTTGGAATGAAACCAACCATGTGAAGTGGAAAACCGCCATCCATGATTTGGGCTGGTCTTCGCCAGTGATTTGGGGGGAGCAGATCTGGCTCACCACGGCTACCGAAGATGGCAAAAAGATGTTTGCCGTCGGTGTCAACAAGGATACCGGCCAAGTGATCCATGACGTCCAAGTGTTCGATACCGAAAGCCCCCAGCATATTGCGAGCGTCAACACTTACGCGTCGCCGACGCCCGTGGTGGAGGAGGGGCGGGTCTATGTCCATTACGGCACGTATGGTACCGCCTGCCTGGATACCCGGACCGGCAAAGTGCGTTGGACCCGGCGTGACTTGAATTGCGACCACCATGAAGGCCCGGGATCCTCCCCGATGCTTTATGGCAACTTGTGCATCGTCAATGTGGACGGACGGGATGTGCAGTATGTGGTGGCTTTGGACAAAACGGATGGCCGGACGGTTTGGAAGACGCCGCGTTCGGTGGATTACAGCGTTTTCCCCTATAATTGCCGCAAAGCCTTTTGCATGCCGATCCTGGTTGAATCGGAGGGGCGGTTGCAGTTGGTCAGCCCCGGGGCCAAGGCCGTGATCGCCTATCAGCCGCTGACGGGGGAGGAGCTTTGGAAGGTGCGGTATAATGGTTGGTCGATGACGCCCCGGCCCTTGTACGGTCACGGCCTGGTATTCGTGATCAATGATTATGAACGCCCGGAATTGTATGCGATAAAACCGGGTGGAACCGGTGATGTGACGGCTTCCCATGTGGTGTGGAAGATCACGAAAGACATGCCGGCGACGGCGTCGCTGCTGCTGGTCGAAGATTTGCTATACATGGTCAATGACCAGGGATGGGCTTTGTGCGTGGAAGCCAAAACCGGCCAGGTGGTGTGGCGGGAAAAACTCAAGGGCAAGCATTCCGCTTCACCGGTTTACGGGGCCGGGCGGATTTACTTTTTCAGCGAGAAAGGCCTGGCCACGGTGATGGCGCCCGGGCGCCAATACCAGTGCCTGGCGGAAAACCCGTTGAACGAGCGGATGATGGCCAGTCCGGCGGTGGTGGACCAGGCGCTGGTGGTACGGACGCAGACCCAATTGTATCGTTTGGAAGAGTAAACCAAGCCATGAAGGCAGTGCTGTTCAGAAAATTTGGCGAATCCCTCAGCGTGGAAAAGGTGCCGGACCCGGCTCCGCCACCGGACGGGGTGGTCATCCGGGTGGAAGCCACCGGCCTTTGCCGCAGTGACTGGCACGGGTGGATGGGGCATGACGCGGATATCCGCCACCTGCCGCACATACCCGGCCACGAATTGGCGGGGGTGGTGGAGGCCGTGGGTCCGTTGGTCCGCCAGCGGAAGCCGGGCGAGCGGGTGACGGTGCCGTTTGCGGTGGGTTGCGGGGGGTGCCCGCAGTGCGCGGCCGGCCAGCAGCAGGTATGCGACAACTATTACCAGCCAGGTTTCACCGGGTGGGGATCCTTCGCCGAATATGTGGCGATACCGCATGCGGATGTCAACCTGGTGCCGCTGCCGGAAGCTTTGTCGAGCGTGGCGGCCGCCAGCCTGGGGTGTCGGTTCATCACCGCGTTCCGGGCGGTGGTGCACCAAGGCCGGGTAAAGCCCGGCCAATGGCTGGCGATCCACGGCTGCGGCGGGGTGGGCCTGGCGGCGGTGATGATCGGCCGGGCCTTGGGAGCGCAGGTTTTGGCAGTGGATGTGAAGGCGGATGCCCTGGTTCTGGCCAAGAGCCTGGGGGCGGAGGTGGTGCTGAATGGACACCGGGAAGCGGACGTGGTGAGCAGCATCCGGCAGGCCACCGGGGGCGGCGCACAGGTATCACTGGATGCCCTGGGCAGCGTGGAAACCTGCCGCAATTCCATCCTGGGGCTGCGCAAACAGGGACGCCATGTGCAGGTGGGCTTGATGGTGGCCGGCTACCAGGATGCGCCGGTGCCGATGAACGTGGTGATCGCCCGGGAGTTGGAACTGGCGGGCAGCCATGGGATGCAGGCTCACGCCTGCGAGCCACTGCTGGGAATGATTCTGGCCGGCAAGCTGCACCCGGACCGGTTGGTCCGCCAGACGATCGCTTTGGAAGGAGTGCCAGCGGCCCTGGCAGCCATGGGGGAATTCCGCGGCGAGGGCATCACGGTGATCAACAAATTCTGAGCCGTTCGATGGGAACGCAGGGCGCACGGCTGGGCAGGCGCGAAAAATCAGCCGCCCAGCTTGGAAGAACCGGCTAACCTGTGGGAGGGGTGGAATCCGAGTCCAAGGCGCTGACGGGGCGTTGAACTGAACCGCTGGGTTTTTTTCCGGGGAGAATAACGCAGACCACCCCTTTTTGGGGCTGGCAGAGGTCGCAGTTGGGATGGTCATCGCGGCAGCAGTCCGGGGGGATTTGCAGGCGGCCGTGGTGGGCTTCAATGATCCGGCGGGCTACTTTGAGGCCCAGGCCCAGGCCCACGGCGCGGGTGGTGAAAAAGGGGTTTTGAGCCTGTGCCCAGGATTTTTCCGTAAATCCAGGCCCTTTGTCCAATAAGGCGATGGTGCAATGAGGCTCCTGGTTGGGGTGGACATGCCAGCGGAACCGAACTTCCACCACCGGATCGTCCGGATTGGCTTGGAAGGAGTTCAGCATGAGTTCGGCGAGCGCATGTTTCAAGGCCTCGCGGCTGCCGTTGAGCTTCACGGCGGGCTGTCCGTCCTGGAACAGGTAATGCGCGGTGCCTTGATTAAACTGCGAGCGGGCGGTTTGAAAAGCCTCCTGGATCAACTCGGCCAGTAAAAAGGTATCGTTGGACGACAGGCCATCCTGGGCGAGGTACCACATCTGGCGGGAAAGCCGGGAGACGCGCTTGATGCCTTCCGCCATGACTTCATCCAGGGATTCGAGGAATTCAGGATCCCACAGTTTTTTCGCCAGCAACTGCTGGTGGGTGGATAGTGGCACCAAGGCATTGTTGATTTCGTGCGCCAGGCGGGCGGCCATGTTTTTGACCAATTTCAGGTTGGCTGATTCCAATTCCAGGCGGCGGGAACGTTCCCTTTGGGTGATGTCCTCGATAATCATCAAGGCCGCGTTGGTGGATCGCGAATCAGGATGCCGGAAGTGGGTAATCCGCACCTGGTAAACCGGTTCGGCGGTTTCCGGGGCGGAGTAATTGAAGCCAGGCATATCCAGCCCGGTTTTAAGGACCTCGAACACCTTGCTGGCGATGACGCGCGGCAGGTCCACAAATTCAAAGCGTGTTTTCTCCGGCTTTTGATTGGCAAACAAGGCCCTGGCCATGCGGTTGGTGTGGAGTATCTCCAGGTTGGCTCCGACGAGTACGCAGCCGCTTTCCATCTGGCTGAGGATCCCGGTCATCATCTGCTGATTTTGCGAGATCTGATTGTGGAACCAACTGTTTTTGAGAGCCAGACCCAGCTGCTCAAACAGGTGGAAAATCAGCGCGAGTTCTTCGTTGGAAAAGGCCTCGCCGGTCAGGCGGCCATCGAGCAGGGCCACGCCGATGACGGTCTGACGGTCATAGATGGGGATGGCGACCTCGGCGCCGAGCACCTCAAATTCCTTCTGGATTTCGCGGTCACGGCCGGTGGTGTCATTGGGATTGCGGAGGATGCGGCCCGTGCGCAAAACGTGGCCGCCGATGCCGTAATCCACGGAGAGCCCGAAATTTTCCAGCAAGGAAGGATCCAGACCCAGGGCGCAGGCCAGGTGGAACTGGTGGTGCTCAAAAGTCATGCCGGCCAGATTGAGGGATGGGGAAGGGGGCCGGAGGAATACCGCCGCGCGGTTGATGGCCAGAATCTCGCGCAAGGAAAGCAGGAATTCGTTGAGGAGGGTTTCCGTGCAGAGGCTATGCCGCAAAATGCCGGATAAATCCCGCAGCACCTCCAAGGTTTGCGGCCGGCGGGGAGGGGGAACCCAGGGCTGGGTTTCGGCCGGAGAGGAAGGTGGTGGCGCGGGATCGGATTTGGCGGCCGCCGGCAAAATCCGCGCCAGCAATTTCTGCAATAAAGCGCCGCGGAACGGCTGGGTTAAAATGTGGGTGGCGCCCGCCAGGTAGGCCTTTTCCTCCCATTCCCAGGGTTTGTCACGGGTATAGAGGATGATGGGGCACAGGGGGGCCCAGTGCTGTAATTGCTCAATGATCCGGACTGGCTGGATATCGGCCAGGTCGGCATCGAGGATGCAGCAATCGACCAACCGCTTGCGCAATTGATGTTCCGCCTCCCAGACCTCGGAGCGGTGAATGACCTGGTATTGGTCCAAATCCAAAGTCTCCCGCAGGGCAGACGCCCAGGCAGGCTGTTTGGCCAGAACCAATAAAGTTTTCATACGGTGACCGCATCCGTCGTTTTGACCGGCGCCGGTTGGCGCACCGGCAGATCCACTTGCACTACGGTGCCATTGTCCAGTTCGCTGGCAATGGAAAAATGGCCGCCATGCAGGTTGGCAATTTTTCGGCAGATGGCCAGGCCGAGGCCGATGCCCTGGTTTTTTTCGCTGCGGCCCTTGGTGGTGAAATAAGGGGTGCCCACACGTTTCAGGTTTTCCGGGCTGATGCCGCAGCCCTGGTCCACCACCTGCAGGCGGATCCAATCGATGCCATTGATGCCGCGGCCCAAGCCCTGCACGCGGATGCGAATGGTCGACGGTGAGGTGGTGGCGTCGATGGCGTTGGAAAGCAGGTTGCCGAGCAAGCGCTGAATCAACACCTGGTCCATTTCGACCGGGATTTCCGGGGGGGCATCGACGGTGATCGCGATGCCTTTGCGCTTGAGTGCGGGCCGGTGCATTTCCAGGACGTGGGCGATGCAACGGGGCAACTCGAAGGCTTGGACAAACAAACGGTGGGTGCGCGATAAAAACAGGGATTCCTTGATGTAGGAGCGCATCATATCAAGGTTCCGCAAGGCCTCCGGCAGCAACTCTTCGTTTATTTCTTGTTGATTGGCCCCGGCCTTGGCCATCTGCAGATAGGTGGAGATGGGGGTGACCAGGTTGTTCAAGTCGTGGGCCAAACCGCGCGACATGGCTCCCAGGAGTTCCATCTGTTCAACCATGACCAGCTTATTCTTGAGCCGGATTTGGTTCATCACCAACTCGAGGTGCCGGACCAGGCGGATGACCAGGTGGACATCCTGGCTGGTGTAAGGCTCGTGGCTGGTCTTGGACCCCAGCAACACAAAACCAAAAGGCTCGCCGCTGGCGAACAGGGGAAAGCAAAGTTCCGGCTCCAGGTGGCGCAGTTGCTGGCGGGCGTGGTTTTCCAGCAAAGTTTCACCGGGCATGGCGTAGGTGGATTGAAAGGATAGGTATTGTGCCTCCCCTCTTTTAAAAAGCTCGAATATGGGCGAGCCAGCGGTCAGTTCGGCGAGGGGGCCGCCCTCGGAGGAGGGATGAGCCTGGAGGATGGCAAACTGCTGGTGGTTTTCATCGAATTGGATGATATAATAACGGCTCACACCCATGGTCTTGACCAGCAGGTCGCGCAGGTCGCGCAGGAGGGTGTCCAAATCGGAATAGGAGAATATATCCTGGATAAAAGCCTGGATTTTGTCGTGGTATTCAAAGTGGTCGCGCAGGAGGGTCCGCTCCCAAAATTCATCACCAGTGCCAAAAAAGCGGGGGAAATAAATGGCGGTCAGGTAGGCGGTCAGAAACAGCACAGCGATGGAGGAATAAAAGGCGAAGGAGGAAAAAGCCTGGCCGGCCGGGGCGATCTGCTGGCAGAAAAAGAGGGCGAAATAGCCCAGGAGGCACATGAAAAAAATGCGTACCAATTGGGCCGCACCCCGGCTCAGGACCAGGTGGATATCCAGCAATTGGTGCTGCAAAACGCTGTAGGCCACCACCGCCCCGAAGAAAATGGCAGCCAGGTTGCCCAAAGGGTAACAAGGGATGTGGGTGCCCGGGTAGTTCTCCACTCCCAGCACCAGCAGAAGGTCATGCAAGCCGCAGGCGAACAGGATGGCAATGCCGAGCATGAAAGCGCGCAAGCGGGTGCGATGCATCGGGGGGAGGATCCGCTGCTGCATATGGAGCATGCGCAAGGTGTAAAGGGTGGAGAACATATTCAGCAGGATGTAAAATTTGACCGCCGGACCACCCACCACCACCGGGCCGAATTCCGTGGGGCGGAACCCCTTGATATAAAGCGGGGTGAAAATGCTGGCGGCCAGGCCCAGGTGGATCACCCACAAAGCCGATAAGAAACGGGGTTTGGGAAGGCGGGCGATCAAGACCGCCAGCAGCACCACGCTGACCGGCAAAAAAACCACCCCCAGGTGCAGTATCTTGAGCCAAAACAAGGATTCCTGGGGGGTTTGGGCGCTAAATTTGAAGAAGGTGGCGAGGTTCCATACGGTCAGGGATCCGCCCCACAATAAATAGGCCCGGTTGACTTCCGAGCGCAAATCCCGGCTCAGGACGAAAAGGGTGAGCACCAGGTGGAAAAGTGCGGCGGAAAGAGCATTTATTTCATAAAAGGTCATGGCGGGGGCGGCGGATCATAGCGGCCGAGGATCAAGCAGGAATTCTTGCCGCCAAACCCCACGTTCAAGTTCATGGCCAAACGGATGGGATAAGGCCGGGATTGGCCGGGGACGTAATCCAGGTCAAAGCCTTCGTCAGGATCGGATAAATTGATGGTGGGTGGGATGGCCTGATGGTGAATTGCCAGGGCGCAAATCACCGTTTCAAGGGCTCCCGCGGCTCCCAACAGGTGGCCGGTGACGGGCTTGGTGGAACTGACGGCCAACTGGCGGAGGTGGTTTGCAAACGCCTTTTTTATAGCCACCGTTTCGGCGATATCGTTGAGCTTGGTGGCCGTGCCATGGGTGTTGATGTAGTCGATTTCCGAGGCGGCCAGGCGTGCCTGGCCCAGGGCTTTGGCCATGGCCCGATATAAACCCGCCCCTTCGGGATGAGGGGTTACCGAATCGTAGGCTTCACAACTGCGGCCGTGGCCGCGGATTTCCGCATAGATCCGTGCGCCGCGGGCCAGGGCGTGGGTCAGTTCTTCCAGGACCAAATAGGCGGCGCCTTCGCCCAATACGAAGCCATCCCGCTGGCGGTCATAGGGCTTCATGGCGTGGCGGGGATCACCGCTGTGACGGGTCATCACCTTGGTCAGGCACAGGCCGTGCCAAAGCGGTTCGATCAGGGGTGCCTCGGAGCCTCCGACGAGGATGACGTCGGCCTCATCGCCCTGGAGGAGTTTGAACGCGTGGCCAATGGCATCGTTGCCGGAGGCGCTGCCGCTGCAATAAGTGAGGGCGAAGCCCTTGGCGCCGATTTCATAGGCCAGTTCCCCACTGCCGCCGCCGCAATAGGCATTAATAAAGACGTAAGGATTGATGGCCCGGTAGCCGCCATCGAGGAATTCCAGGTGCCCTTTCAAGGTGTTGTCGATGCCGCCGAGGGAAGTGGCCTCCACCACGCCCAAACGGTCCGCATCCACCTGGTCCAACTGGATGCCCGCGTCGCGCACGGCCTCCTTGGCGGCGGCGATGGCGTATTGAATGGCCAGCCCGAAGCGCTTGATCTTTTTATGTTCCAGGTAGGATCCGGGATTGAATCCCTGGATTTCCGCCGCGATCCGGGCCGGCAGATCCCCGGCTTTGAACCGGGTGACTTTCCGGAACGGGCAGTGCCCGCCGCGGACGGCATCCCAAAATTCGCGGAGGTTCAGGCCGCTGGGGGAGATCACACCCAGGCCGCTGACAACGACACGCCGTTGGAATCCGCCATTCATGCTTATCCCCATGGCCACTCCATGCCATTGTGCGTCACCAGGATGCGGATAAAGGGGCGGAACGACCGCCGCCGGGGCTGGAGTAGGGAATGGAGGCCGGCAAAAAAATGGTGAATCGGGCGCCCTCGCCGGGATGGCTTTGGGCGTGGGCGGCACCGAAGGATCCCTTGACCAAGCGGGCAATAATGGATAATCCCAAGCCGGTTCCTTTGCCCGGTTTTTTCGTCGAGAAAAAGGGATTGAAAATTTTGGGGAGGATCTCGTGCGGGATTCCCGGGCCGTTATCGGAGACCGAAAACGCCACGAGCGGCGCCCGGTTCCTCAGACCCTGGCCATTGATGAAAACATGGCCGGGACCATCGGCAAATTGCTCGAGATCCAAAGGGACGTTCAGCACCTGGCTCCGGACAATAACCTGATGCGGCCGCTCGGAACATTGGAGGGCGTTGTTGGAGAGATTCATCAGGATCTGGAATAATTCGGTGCCGTGGATATGAACCAGGACATCGGAGGCAAGCATCTCCACCCGCACTTCGTGACCTTTGGCCAGGGGGTGAATCCGGAGCAAATGACGCAGATCCTTGATGATGTGATTGGCGGAAACGGAGGGGTTTTCGCTGGGTTGCTCATTGAGCAGGCGCATGTAGCGGCGGGAGATCTCGGTGCAGTGCACGATCTGTTGATTCAGGATGGCCAGTTCATCCTTCACGCTCGCCAGGGCTTCGCCTTCGAGAGCGCGGGTAACGGAGATTTTGTCCTGCAAATCTTCGATATAAGCAATGATGCAGGTCAGCGGGCTGTTCATGTCGTGCAGGATGCTGGCAAAAATCTCGCCCCGCGAACGCAACTGCTCCTGCAGGTTTTGCTGTTCCTGTAGCTCGCTCTTGAGCCGGTTCAAAATCTGGTTGTTGCTGCGGATTTCATCCGACAGGCCCCGGCGTCGCATGGCGCGCTGCACGGCGGCCTGGATGGCTGGGATATCAAAAGGTTTGTTCAAATAATCGCAGGCGCCAAAACGCAGCGACTGGCGGGTGGTTTCGAGGGTTTCATAGGCGGTCAGCATGACCACTTCGATCGCCGGATCCAGATCCTTGAGGTGTTCCAGCACCTCCAGGCCGGATACCTCAGGCATGCAAATATCCAGCACCGCCGCGTCGATGTGATGGTTGCGGGCCAGTTCAAGAGCTTCCCGGCCGCCCGCGGCCAGGAGCACCTGGTAATCCCCTTTGAAGACCATCCGCAAGGATTTGCGGGGGCCTTCCTCATCGTCCACAATCAGCAAAATCCGGCCTGAATCGGGGCGATGGTTTTCGGCGGTTGCCTCAGAAAGTGAAGTTGAAGGCGACGGATATGGCATGGCTCATGAATTCGTATTTTCCATCCACTAATGGGGTGTAAACGGAGCCGGAAATTTCCCGGGTCGGCCCGTATGCGGCCTGGTAGGCCACGTCCCACTCCCAGCGCGTGTATTTCTGCCCCACCCCCACACTAAAAACATGCCGGTCGGAATCAGGAATGGAAGGATTGAACCGCGAGGCTGGCACGGAATTCTGGCTGTAAATGTAGCCGGCGCTGGCGGAAAAATGCCGGGGAAGATTCCGCGTGACGCCCCATTCAAACATGAAGCTGGAATTCCAGTCAAAAAACATGGGGATATTCTGGATCGGTTGCTTCAACCATACGGTGTCGAGGCTGTTCCAGTCGGTCCAATCTACATCAAATTCGAAGTTCCAGTCCGGAGTGGGGCGGAAGGAATAACCGGCCACTAACTGCTGGGGAAAGTCAAACTGCGCGCTGGCGGTTTGGGAGTAGGGAGGGGCGGACAAGGTGGTGTAACCTTCGAAGTCGATCGACGCGGGGCCCCGGTACGTGACGCCAAAAGAGTGCTGCTCCGTGATTTTCCATAGTCCGCCCACATTGAAACTGGCACCCAAGCCATCGCCCAAGAAGCGGGTGATGCCCACGCTCCGCTCCAAATCCGTTTTAGCGTAACTCAGGGTGGGGCCAGCGGCGAACGATAGGTGAGGGGAGATTTCGTAACCAACCACCGGATTGGCGGTGAGATACATCATCCGGCTGCGGGTGGTGACGGGGCTGAAACGGGTGTTGGATCCCCAATCGAGACCCAAGCCGTACGGCGTATACATGCCCATGCCGAAGGACCAGTGGGAGTTGGTGGGGGAGAGGACCGAGTAAAACTGCGGCAAGGTATAGATTTCCGAAAAAGTTTCGCTCTGGCGCCCATTGGGCGCGGTGTAGGTGCTGGAAAGCGAAACATTAAAAGTGTCGAAACGAGCCTCGAACCCCTCGATCTGGCAAATACCGGCGGGGTTGTAATAAATGGCGGAAGGATTATCAGCGGTGGCGACGAACGCGTTGCCACGAGCCACAGCGTGGGCGTCGAGATCCGGCACACGAATGCCCAGGCCAAGAGCGGTGGCGGGAAAATGCGCCACAGCCATGCCCAGGCATGCCAGAGGGATGCTCGAAGATCGCTCGCGTTTCATAAGTGTGCGATTCATTTACTTCGGTTAAATGCAAGGCTGTCCAGCGCATATCCAATTTTGGCCTTCGCCGGATTCCCTTTGTATACAATGGCTGAACAAGCCTGAATTTTCAGCAGGCCATCGGGAATCTGATGCCGCAATCCAGCGCGCTGAATCCGCCGGCACAACTCCGCCATATGGACCATGGTTTTGCTGCCAGGCATTGTTGCCACCCCAGTCCGATAATATTTCGCCGAATCCCTCCTCGGTCCCGCGTTACTGCGATCAGGCGGCACCGTCAATGCTCCATGAACCCCAGGCTGAGTGAAATATTAACTTCAAGAAACAGCTTCTTGCAAGTAAATTTTGTCGCAGTATAAAGGTATTTTGAAAATTCAACCGTGACGCGGCTGGCGAAAACCGATGCCAGTGACCCGGTTCACCACAAGCCGTTGGGGGTGCTGAGCGGTTGGCAGGAAAAGGCCACAACCGATTGGAGGTGGAGAATTACTAAAGAAGCCTCCGAGAAATAATTACAAACACGGTGCGAGAATCACCATTGCCAGGCGCGCGGATGGGCCGGTTGATTTCAAAGACAAGTGCCGGCGGTTGAGGGGAGAGCGATTCCAAAACGGTAAAAGTTGGCTTGCAGTCAAGGAGGAACAAGGCCATCTATTGGCCATGCGACAAACCGTGTGGCAGAAGGCCATCAAGAATAGCGCCGATCCGGAGCGGGTTCAGAAGCACCTGGAAAAACTTCAGTCTTCAGGCGCGGGGGATTTTTTGGCCCGGGCCACCGCTGAACAAGCGGCGGTGCTGGCGGCCTTGTTCAGTGGATCCCAAGCGATGAGCGATCTGCTGCCCGGCCACCCGGATTGGCTGGATTCAGAGCGTTGGGATCTGGAGAACTTAAAGCATGCGCGGCAGAAACAGGGTTTGCTGAGGGAAATCGAACAGGCCATTCAGCCCTGGCTGGCGGTCAAAGATTATGGCGCAGCGCTGGCGTGGCTGAGGGAGTTTCGTCAGCGGGAGATGCTGCGGATCGCGGCGCGCGACCTGGGGCGTTTGGCGGTGGTGGAAAACATCACCCTGGAAATTTCCAACCTGGCGGATGTTTGCCTGGAAACGGTTTGGCGGATCACCAGCCGGCAGTTGGAGGATCGCTATGGGTTACCTTACCACCAGGATACCGACGGCGCCTGGGTGCGGACCTCGTTCTCGGTGATTGGCCTCGGGAAACTGGGGGGACAGGAGTTGAATTACAGTTCGGATGTGGACGTGGTTTTTGCCTATAGCGATGAGGGCTCAGTATTCCGCACGCCGCCAACGGGCAAAACCCCGGGTGGCCAGGTCATCACCAACCACCAGTATTTTATCCGCCTGGCCGAGGCTTTTGTGGCGGAGGTGGGGCGGGCGACCCCGCAGGGGATTTTGTTCCGCATCGATTTGCGGCTGCGTCCGGAAGGGCCGGCCGGTCCGTTGGCCCGCTCCCTGGGCAGCTACGAAAATTATTACGCGCAGTGGGGCCAAACCTGGGAGCGGATGATGCTCATCAAGGCGCGCGGAGTGGCAGGGAGTTCTGTGCTGGCCGGCGAATTCATCGAAATGGTGCAGCCTTTCCGTTTTGCCCGGTCCCATGGGGAGCGCACGGTCGGCGAAGTGGCCGCCATGAAACAGCGGATTGAAACCGAACTGCTGAAAGGCGACGAACTGGACCGGAACGTCAAATTGGGGCGCGGCGGCATCCGGGAAATTGAATTTGTGGTGCAGACCTTGCAGCTCTTGCACGCCGGGCGGATGCCATTCCTGCAGATTCCCAAAACCTTGCCGGTGCTCGAAAAATTGGTGGAATACCGTCTGCTGCAAGCGGGAGAAGCCAACGTCCTGGGTGAGGCCTACCGGTTTCTGCGGGATGTGGAACATCGGCTGCAAATGGAGGCCAACCTGCAGACGCATTTGTTGCCGGTCGATAAAAAGGCGCGGATGCGCCTGGCCGCACTGATGGGATACTCGGGGCTGGAGGCTTTTGAGGAGCAGATGGCCAGCCACCGGCAAACGGTCAGGCGCATATTCGAAAAACTGCTGAACACGGAGGCAGCCCCCACCGGGCAGGGATTGCCGGCCCAGTTCCAGGGAGCTAAAGCGGAATGGCTGGCCTTGCTGGCTGGGCATGGCTTCCGCGATTCCGATAAAGCCTTTCGCCTGTTGGAAACCTTTGTCCACGGCCCGGGTTATGTGCATGTGTCCTCCCGTACGGTGGAACTGGCCAAGGACTTGGTGGCACGGCTGCTGCGGAAATGCCCGCGAAAAACCGAGGCTGCTCCGGCGCCGGTTCCGGGCGGCCCAGCCGGAGCAGCCGCCGAAAATGCCGCGCGGCTTTCGGATCCGGACCGTGTCCTGGCACGGTTGGACAGCTTTATACAAGCCTACGGGGCACGGTCCACGCTGTTTGAAATGTGGGCGGGAAATCCGTCGTTATTCGATCTGATGGTGCTGCTGTTTGACCGCTCGGAATTTTTAGCGGAGATCGCCATCCGGGTGCCGG
>CAIMWS010000434.1 GCA_903845125.1 uncultured Verrucomicrobiota bacterium | reverse complement strand
GTGGCGCTCAGAAAAAAGGGAAGGAAACGATGTGATGAAAAAACCAGTGATTTTATGTTTTTGGTTGGCGGTAACCGTTCTGGCGTCCGCCGGAGAACGAGCCGCGCTGTGGCCGGAGGGGAAGATTCCGGATTTCCAGTCGCAGCAGATCGCGGCGACCACCGACTCAGCAGCCATTTCGTGCTTTGGTGAAATGCCGCTTCTTCCGCTTGCGTGACATCCGCCCCCAACTTCTGGGCCTGGGCGACCAGCGCGTCAATGGCGTCAGAAACCGGCCGGTCAATGCCCTTTACCAGGTTATCCACGAGCGCGGAGGTTTCCGGGCGCGCCGGATTGAACGACTTCAGGGCCTCGCGATATTGGGCGGCCAGTTTCTGCTGGTCCGCCATGCTCCTGGTGATCAGCGCCGTATCCGTTTGGGAGGTTTTAAAAAGCGTTTCCAAGGCGGACAGGTCGTGGAGCGTCAGTTCAATCTGCTTGTTGAAGCCTTCGAGATGCCGGGCGAAGGCCTCGGCATTGGAACCTCGCAAAAGAATGTTTTTCCACTCCTGGACCTGGGTTTTGAAGGAGACTTGCGCCGAACGCGCCAAATCGATGGAGGTGGTCAGGAATTGGCTGTTTTCCTTAATCCGGCGGCTGATGTTTTCCCCCTTGGCGATGCAGTATTTGACGGAAAAAAATCCCATGCCGGTTCCCAGCAGGATAATGGTGATTAAAAATGCAATCACCAAAGCCATGCGATTTCCGAAAGATAGGTCTCTCATAAGGTCATTTTGCAGTTCCAAACCAGGTGGCCTCTGCCAGCCATCCTGGTATTTTTTTCAGTAATAAGTATTTTTTTATCCAATGACTTTTGCCATCACACAAAAAACCCGCCACAGGGCAGGTTTTGACGTTAAGTCCCAGCGTGGTTTATCGGCACCTTTGGGGCGACACTTTAACTAATTCCTGCAATTTTTAGCAGAAAAGGCGAAACTGGGGGAGGTTTTCCTTGGGAACCGAGGCAAAGGCACCGCCAATGACCGGCCGCTATCAGAATAGCGGCCCGAAGCCAGAAAATGAAAATACGGCGTTCCTGGTCACCCAAAAGCAGGCCATGCTTAAAGCAAACATAACGCCAGCGCCAAGCGCTGCCAAAATGCCGGTCACGAGTTTTGATGTCATGGCCTCATCCTAATCCGCCAACGACGAGCGGCGTTAATTGAAAAAAATACCGGAACATTAGCGCCATCGATGAATCAACGGAGACGGGCAGTCGGCTACCTGGGTACACCGGTTGGTGGAAAAGGAAAAGCCCCGCCGGTAAATCCGGAGGGGTTGCGCTAGGGGCCGTACGGCAGGCGCAGTGGGGTGCTGCGCCGGGTTTGGCCGATCAATAAACGGCCAGGAAAACTACCGGCCGGACAAAGCCGCAAATTGTTGCCCGGCCAGCACGCGGTCAAGGTTGAGCTTGGCTTTAACTGCCCCTTTGATTTTGGCCATGCCCAGCATATAGTTGGTTTGGATTTTCCCATCCCTTTTACCTGCTGCAGGTCGCCAAATGCGGCTTGGGCGGGCTTTGTGAGCCCACCGAATTTATTGAGGAACTGCTCGGCAACCAACTTCCCGGCCACGGT
>CAIMWS010000433.1 GCA_903845125.1 uncultured Verrucomicrobiota bacterium | reverse complement strand
TATTTACGACGGGTGGAACCTGGTGGCCGAACTGAGTTCCGACCTCAGCCTCAAGGCCTCCTACGCCTGGTGCTTGGACCTGAGCGGCAGCATCCAGGGGGCGGGCGGCGTGGGCGGCTTGCTGTTCGCCGTTTACTATTCACCATCCACCGAAGTGTATTTCCCGGCTTACGACGGCAACGGCAACATCATGGCGCTGTGCAAAGGAAGCGATGGCTCCTGGTCAGTTCAATATGAATATGGTCCCTTTGGTGAAGTCATCCGGGCTACGGGACCAATGGCGAAAGAAAATCCCTTCAGATTCTCCACCAAATACCAAGATGAGGAGACGGGGTGGTTTATTATGGCTACCGGTACTACAACCCGAGCACTGGACGGTGGCTGTCGAAGGATCCAAGAGAAGAACAGGGCGGGCTGAATTTGTATGGGCTTGTTGGAAATGATCCTACAGATGAAATTGATCTACTTGGGGTGGATACTAATGTGCCTCCGGGCGGCAATCCCTTAGATCCTTGGCCTTGCTCTGGTCTGCCAAAGGGTAATGCTCCCTTGAGTGGAAGTTTCCCCGGCGCTCTTGATCTTATTAAGGGACTTCTACCAAGGAGCATAGGGGTTGCGCAGGCGACCAAGAGATTTCCAATTGGTTATTTTGGTCCGTATGGCAGTGTGGAGCTTGCCCGCCGAGGCTCCCTCGATGAGCTTTCTTTCGCCGCCGCTCCGCTCCGCCGCTTCACTCACGGCTTGCAGAAACTCCCGAGCGAGCCAAAGACAAAGTTAGCTCGCGTGTTCCGGCCTTGGGGAGGGAAATGAAGTCGCAGCAGGTTTTTGCCCGGGCCGCCAAGCGAACCCCCAGGAGCCGGCCTGGCTCTAAATTCACGGCTCGCCAACTGCGCGCTGTGCGTCATCGTGGCCGGGCGGCGCGCCAGGCAGTCCAGGAACTCCGGTCGGTCTCCGCTTCGCTGCGACCTTCCTCCGGCCCCGGGCGGCCTGTAAGGAAAAGAAAAAGCGTGGAACCGAATCCCGAAGGGGACATTTCTAATGAGTTAAAAAGGGGACATTTCCAAAGACCTTTGACACCGCTGGTGGCAAAACTGGACTGGCCGGGTTTCGTTTGTTATTACTTCGACTATGATGAGTATCCAACCAGGACGGGGGCCGTGCTCCGGTAATTCCGGCTGGGTGGTTTGAAATTTTGGCGACCGCTGAGTGTTATGATAAACCGATATTTGCAATCCATCCTGCTGGCGGCGTCGGTCAGTTGCCCCATGGCCGGGATCAGCGCCGACACCCAACCGCGGAAGCCCAATCTGCTGGTCATCCTCACTGATGATCAAGGACGGGGTGATTACAGCGCCTTTGGCACCCGGGATATCCGGACCCCCCATATCGACCGCTTGTTTCGTGAAGGGGTTGGCTTCAACAATTTTTTCGCCAACAGCTGTGTTTGTTCGCCATCGAGAGCGGCGCTGCTGACCGGTTGCCATCCGGACCGGGTAGGGGTGCCGGGAGTGATCCGCGAACCGTTCAGCCCCGAAGATTCCTGGGGGTGGCTGGCCCGGGAGGTGCGGTTGCTGCCCGAGGTGCTTAAACCTGCCGGGTATCATTCCGCGCTCGTGGGGAAGTGGCATTTGGGAACGGTCTCGCCGAACACCCCCACGGAACGAGGATTCGATTTTTTCCAAGGGTTCCTCGCCGATATGATGGACGACTATTGGACGCACCGGCGGGCCAAGCTCAATTTCATGCGGCGCAACCAGGAGGTCATTGATCCGGCGGGTCATGCCACCGACCTGTTCACCGGGTGGGCGTGTGAATACCTGGAGGAGCGGGCCAGAGCTGGGGGGCCGTTTTTTCTATACCTGGCGTACAACGCGCCGCATGACCCGGTCCAACCGCCGGCGGATTGGTTGGAAAAGGTGAACCAGCGCGAACCCAAATTGTCCCCCAAGCGAGCCAGGCTGGTGGCGCTGATTGAGCATCTCGATCACGGTATTGGCAAGGTGCTGGATACCTTGGACCGAACCGGCCTGGCCGCCAATACGCTGGTCATTTTCACTTCGGACAATGGGGGCTTGCTGAATGCAGAGGCAAATAACGGGCCCTGGCGCAGCGGCAAAGGGCACATGTATGAAGGAGGGCTGCGGGTGCCGGGGGCGGCGCGCTGGCCGGGCCACATCCAGCCTGGCAGCGTGACGGACCGGATGACGCTGACCATGGATATTTTTGCCACCGCCTGCGCCGTGGCGGGGGTGACACCTCCACCGGGGATCGACGGGGTCGATTTCCTGCCCGCCTTGCAAGGGGAGCCGGAATCCCGGACGGGACGGGAATATTATTTCGTGCGGCGGGAGGGGGGCGCCAATTTTGGAGGAAAAACCATTGAAGCCTTGCGCCGCGGGGATTGGAAGCTGGTTCAGGACAGCCCTTTTGCTCCGCTGGAGCTTTACAACCTGAAAGCCGATCCAAAGGAAACCGCCAACCAGGCGCTCCTGGAACCAGCGATTTTGAAGGAACTCTCAGCGGCGTTGCGGCAGCAAATCCAGCGGGGAGGCCGGTCGCCCTGGCAGGCAACCGAGAAACGATAAAGCGTTATTCACCGCGGAAAGCGGCTGGGAATTGAATGGACTTTTCAGGCCGTGCCGGAGCTAATGGAGCCATGCACCTGGCTGGAAGAATCATCAAAGTCCTCGCGCTGACGATGGGGGCCATTTATGCCGCCAGCCCGGCGGAGGGCGTTCCGCCCACAGCAGCGCGCCCCAATGTACTGTTTGCCATCGCGGACGACTGGTCCTACGGGCACGCTAGTGCCTATGGCTGCCGCTGGGTGAAAACGCCGGGCTTTGATCGAGTGGCAAAGGAGGGCCTCCTGTTCACCCGGGCTTACACGCCCAACGCCAAATGTGCGCCATCCCGTGCCTGCATCCTCACCGGCCGCAATCCCTGGCAGCTCAAAGCGGCAGCCAATCATAACGGCTATTTTCCGGCCGAATTCAAGACCTTCGTGGAAGCGCTCGGTGATCAGGGATATTTTGCGGGAATGACCCATAAGGGGTGGGCGCCAGGCGTGGCCAGGGACGCCAGCGGCAAGCTGCGGGAGATGGCCGGGCAGCCTTTCAACCGCCGCACGGCCAGGGCCCCCACCCCGCAGATCAGCGGCAACGACTATGCCGGCAACTTTGAGGATTTTCTCAAGGTGGCACCCGCGAACCAGCCCTGGTGTTTTTGGTATGGCGCCGGCGAACCGCACCGGGGTTATGAATACGGCTCCGGCGTCAGCAAGGGAGGCAAGCAGTTGGCTGACATCGAACGCGTGCCGGGTTGCTGGCCCGATAATGAAACCGTGCGCAACGACATGCTCGATTATGCCCTGGAGGTGGAGCATTTTGACCGCCACCTGGCCCGCATGCTGGATTTGCTCGAGCAGCGGGGCATGCTGGCCAATACGGTCATTATCGCCACTTCCGACAACGGCATGCCTTTCCCCCACGATAAAGGACAGGCATATCACGATGCCAATCATTTGCCGCTGGCAATCATGTGGAAAGCGGGGATCGGTTTTCCGGGGCGCAGCGTGGAGGACTACGTCAGCTTCATCGATTTTGCTCCTACTATCATCGAGTTGGCAGGTGTGCAGTGGGAGCAGACGGGCATGGCGCCAGCCACCGGCCGCAGCCTGCGCGGGATTTTTTCCGCTCCCTTACCCAGCCCGCGAGATCCGGGGCGGGATCATGTGCTGATCGGGAAAGAGCGGAATGATGTGGGGCGGCCGAATGATGGGGGCTATCCCATCCGGGGAATCATCCAGAACGACTGGCTTTACTTGCATAATTTCGAACCAACACGGTGGCCTGGCTGCAATCCGGAAACCGGCTACCTGGATTGCGACGGAGGTCCCACCAAGACCGAGGTGCTCAAAGCCCGGATGACGCCCGGGCAAAAGCACTTTTGGGATCTCTGTTTCGGCAAACGACCCCAGGAAGAACTTTACGATTTAAAGCGGGATCCCGACTGCGTGGCAAACCTGGCCGGCTGCGCCGAATCCCGAGTGCTCCAGGAACGCCTGCGACAGCAACTCTTCGCTGAGCTGAAAAAACAGCAGGATCCGCGAATCCTCGGGCCGGAGCATTTCTTTGACGGTTTTCCCTCGGTGCAGCACGGTTTTTACGAGCGATTCATGAAAGGCGAAAAGCCCGCCGCCGGCTGGGTCAACGAGTCGGATTACGAAAAACTGCCGATGGAGTGAACCGGGGGGCTATTTTTTGAGGATGGGTGGCAACACGGATTTTTCGGTTCCATCGTTATTGATAGTGGCCACGCGCAACTGATCAGGGGAGACGTCGATGCGGATGGTGGTGTCGATGCCGTTGATCAGCATGGGATAATGCTGGTTGGGGGTGGGCTGGATGACCGCATACCGATGGGTGTGGCCGCACAGGAGCAAATCGATAGGACCCTCATTAAACAGCGGCACCCAGCGGTCATACAGAAATTTCGACCGCACAAAAGGCTCCTTCAGCTGGTTCATGGGCGGCATGTGGGACAGCACCACCCGAAACCGGGCCTGCTTGAAAGCGGCGGTTTGCACTTCCTCCTTGAGCCATTTGGTTTCCTCCTCCAGATACGGAGTGAAATCCACCAGGCCGCTATATTCCTTGGCGTTGTCTGCCTTGTCCTCTCCCGAATCCAGAATGATCCAGCGGACGCCCCCATGGGAAAAGGCGAAATAGTAACGGTTGGAGAGGGTGGGAAAGTAATCGAGCAAGGAGCGTGCAAAACTTCCCCGGGCGTCATGGTTTCCGCGGGCCAGGAGGAAAGGGGTTTGAGCGGCGAATACCCGGCAGGAAGGGACCACAATGCCATTCAAAACCTGGGTTTCGTTTTCGGCATGGTTCAGCATATCCCCATTGTAAAATACCAAGTCCAGCCCGGTCCATTTTAACCCTTTCAAGGCCTGTTCCAGCGGGCCGGTTTTTTCGTGCCGATCATTGAGGATCACGGCGGAAAACCGGGATTTGGCATCATCCAAAGTGGTGAATTGGCAGTCCCCACTTTTCACCGTCCCACCAAAGGTCACGGCGTAAGGTTGAAAGGATGCAATGGCAGTGGAAATGGCGCGGTAGAAATAGCGGGTTCCCGGCCGGAGGCCGGTCAGGGTGACGCTATGCAGGGTCACATTGGCGTCGATCAATCCGTGGTGGCTGGATACGGCGGTTTGCACCGGCCCGTCAGGCGCCAGGCCATATTCCACCTTGGAGACACATTTGAGGTTGGTGAGCCAGACAATGGTCACCGAATTGGTTGAAGGTGCCTGCAGGTAGGGACCCACGGTGATGGCCAACGGGGCATTGGTGGTATTGGTTGCCGCAGGATTGGCTGCAGCAGCCTCAGCGGACGGATGCCAGGCGAAGGCCGGGGCTGGCAGAATCGAAAACCAGCAACTGAGTGCCAGCAGCCTGAAACGGAGACCGGGATGTTTGGTGGATTTGGTCATAAACTTAATGGGACCGGACTATAAAGGGTTCCTTCCCGCAAAGAAACGCAAAATGTGTGGCTAAAATCCAATCCAAAAGGTAGGATATGGGGAACGATAACAATCCATCCTGATTTTATGAAAACCACCATCAAACATGCCGGCGGCGGCGTTCAGTTTTCATCCGGTTCTCCCGCGTTCACGCTGATTGAACTCCTGGTGTTATTGGCCATCCTGGCGGTTCTGGCGGGATTGCTTTTGCCGGCCCTCGCCCAATCGAAGGTCAAAGCCCAAGGAATCCATTGTATGAACAATCATAAGCAATTGGCCGTGGCGTGGTTCATGTATGCCGATGATTACAGTGGAAAGCTCGCCCGGAATACGGTCTATGACGCGGCCGGCGCAGCTGCAAGCACTTCGTGGACCGGTGGCTGGCTGGATTGGACCTTGCGCCGGGATAATATCGACACCGCCTGGCTGACCGATAAGAAACACAGCTTGCTGGCTCCGTATTTGGGGGCGAACGCGACTGTCTTCCGTTGCCCCGCGGACTTAGCCGTGAGCCCACTCCAGAAGCAAAACGGCTGGAGCCAGCGGGTGCGGTCCGTGGCGATGAATTTTTGCATGGGCGAAGGCGAGGCCAAGGATAAATACGGCAAAGCGCAAACGGTTTTCAAGAAATCGGCTGATATTCCCACTCCTGCCAACACGTGGGTCATAACTGACGAACATCCGGACAGCCTGCATGATGCCTGTTTTTGGGTTAATCTGGAGCGGTCCGAATGGGACGAACTCCCCGCCAGTCTGCATAATGGCGCGGGCGGATTTGCCTTTGCCGATGGCCATTCGGAAATCCATAAGTGGCAGGATCGGGCCACGCTTTCACCGGTGCGATGCCAGGACTACGGGGTGCAGTATGCCAAGGTGATGGCCGGTAACCAAGTCGATTACCAATGGCTGAAAACCAGGACTACGGTTGGTTCCAAAGAATAAAGGGGAGGTTCGTTGATCGCCGCCCAGGCAGAGAAAATGTCGATTCTTGAACACGACACCGCACATGAGCAAAACGTTGGTTTATGCAGTTGGGCTGGGGCTTTTAAGCTGGCTGGGGCTCCCCAAGATTTTCGGAGCGGAAAGCCAGTATCGATGGCAAAGGTCGGCGGACAGCATCGCGCTGGCGCGTAATGGACACGTCGTCTGGCAGTTCAACCAGGGAACCCATGGGGCGACCAAACCATTTTTCCACCCGGTGGCCCTGCCGGGTGGATCCCCACTGACCTGGCAAAGCCCGCCGGACCATGTGTGGCACTATGCCTTATGGTTTTCCTGGAAATACCTGAATGGGGTGAACTACTGGGAACAGGACCGGAACGGAAATTGCGAGGGCATTACCGAGTGGGGGGCTGCCAGTTTCGAGCCACAATCTGATTATTCGGGATTGCTGCGCCTGGATTTGCGCTACCGGCCCCGGAAATCGGATCGCCCCATACTGACCGAAAAGCGGACCATCGTGATTTCCGCCCCCGCCGCGGACGGTTCCTATGCCATGGATTGGACCTGCGAATTCAAAGCCGGGGACGAACCGGTGAAACTGGACCGAACCCCACCCGGCAACCAGCCCGGGGGATATGCCGGGCTATCCGTACGCCTCGCCAAGGGATTGGGTGACGTTCAGGTAGAGGCCACCGCTGATAAAGGAGAGGCGCGGGGAAACCGGTATGGTTATGCTGCCATGGCCACGGATTTCAACGGGCGCATCGATGATGGTGAAGCCGGCATCGCCATCCTGGATCATCCCTCCAACCCGCGCTCGCCCTCCCGTTGGTATGTCATCAAGGATCCGGGACAGCCATTCTGGTATATGAATGCCGCTTGGTTGCAGTTGGAGCCGTATGTCCTTGCCGCCAAGGCCAGCTTCACCCTGCGCTACCGGGTATGCATCCATCCCGCCCGCTGGGATGGCGCGCGGCTGAAAGCCGAATCCGAACGATATCTTCGGGCAACGCCGGGCAGCTAAGCCCAATGCCGTTTAGAAAATCATGAAAGAATCCGGGATATTTCATATTCGGGAGCCCCTGTTTGATATGAGTTTTCAAGCAGGCGCGGCCAACTACTGACCGGCTGGCGCAAGGCGCG
>CAIMWS010000432.1 GCA_903845125.1 uncultured Verrucomicrobiota bacterium | reverse complement strand
GATCGTGTTCCGCGCCGGTCTGGCGAATACCATCATCACCCCCTTCGCTTTCACCTCCGCCACTACGGGCGGCGCGACGGTTGGCGCGGCCTACGTCCCCGATTCCACGACCGGTGGCTTTGCCTTGACCTTTAACGGCTTCACCAGCCCCGGTATTCTATACAGCTCGGCGCCGGCGACCCTGGCCACCAATATTCAAGCCGCCCTGGACGGGATCAAGACCGTGGGTGCGGGAAACAGCCTGGTCACTGCGGTAACCCCGACCTTGTACACCGTGCTGTTCCAAAACGACTTGGGCCACCGCAATGTCGCCGCGTTGGGCACCGTCGGCGGCTTTGGGCTCTATGCGCTGGCCGGACCTGCGACGAGCTTGGCGGTCAGCACGATCCTGGACGGCTATGCGACCGATCTCATCAATGCCCTGTACTTGGGCATTGGCCCGGCCGGAGTGGCGGCGGACGCCGCTACCGGCACCGGCGGCGTGCTCCAACTCAACGCCAGTCCCCCGGTGCAGACTTTCGCCCAAGGCAGCGCCAACGGCACGGCTACGCTTGCGGGTGGCGTCGATCTGGGTAGTGCGCCCCGCACGTTCAACATCGCCGCGGATGGGAATCCCGCAACGCCGGACCTCAGCATTTCGGCGGCCCTGAGCGGTCAAACCGGCGCGCCCGTATCCTTCAGCTTCCCTGGCGAGACTTCGCTCGACGGAGCCCCGCGCGTCACCTACGCCGGCACGACCACCGTCTACGAGGGCACGCTGATCCTCAACAAGACATCCGGTCCCACTATTCTCGGCGCCCTGACCATCGGCGACCAAACGGGCGGTTCGAACGCCGACGTGGTGCGGTATGGTGCCGCGGCCAGCGGCGACCAGATCGCCGAATGGTACCCGGTGGTGGTGCAAAGCACCGGTCTGCTGGACTTGGCCGGCAAGTCGGATCGGATCGCTGGCATTGGTGGCGGCACGAATCCCGGCACCAGCTTCCCCAACGTCGGTGAGCCGGTCCTAACCCTGTATATCAGCCCTTCGTTAAGCGCCGAAATCCGCACCGGCAGCGGGACGCTCGGCCTGACTGGCGGGATCCTGGTCAGCGTCAATAACGTGACGTTCACCTCCGCCGCCACGACGGGCGCCGTCATCAGCGGCAAACTGGAGTTCGTGGGGGGCGGCCCGACGATCATCACCAACGACAGCGCGGCAGCCAATGATCTGGTGATCAACGCCGATATCTCAACGCCAGCCACCGGTGCGCCCGGTCTGCTGGAAGGCTTGCTCGTCAACACTACGACTGGTGGTTCGGGCATGGACGCCACCGATCCGAACCCAGGTGGTTCGATCCAGTACTATCCGCGCGGCGGCCAGACCATGGGTTTTCCCTTCGGTTCCCAGACGACCATCGTTTACACTGGCCAGTTCTACGACGCCGACGGTTACTTCGCGTTCGCCGGCGACCTGGACGATTTGATGAATGTTTCCATAGACGGCGTGCAGCAGGCCAGCGGTTGGCCGGCAACGACGGGAACGAGCCTGCAGAACTTCGGCATGGGGCCGAACAACGACGGTTGGCACAACCTCGAAATCCGGCTGTCCAACGGCGGCGGCCCTGGTGGGGCCACCAGCACCCGCCAAGGCTGGCTCGCCAATAACTACGGCTTTGGTCTGACCCAGACCCCCGGCAGCTTTACCGGCACGGCCAGCAACGGCACTTACTCCTTCATCCCCTTCGACCCGGGCAATGCCAGCGTGTTCCGCACGTCGCCGATGAGCGCCTTGATTACCACCGGTAATGGCCGATTGGTGCTCGCTGGCAATATCGCGCCGGCCATTGCCATCACGATCAACGGGGGTGAACTCATGCTGGCTGGCAATGGCGCCGCACCCGCGGCGACGAGCGTCACCATTAACGCGGGTGCCAGGCTGACCTTGGACAATACCGGCACGAACAATAACAACCGCCTGTCGGATACCGTGCTGGTCACGCTGGCCGGCGGCACGTTGAGTTATCTGGGCCATGCCGCGAACTCCACCGAAACGATCGGCGCTGTCACCTTGGCGGCCAACACCACATCGACCATCCAATCGACAACCAGCGGCACGGGGACTGTAACCCTCACGGCCGGCACGCTGACGCGTAATAGCGGTGCATTCGTCAATTTCGTGGGCGTCAATACCGATCTGGGCACGACCCGCAACCAGATTCACTTCGATCCACTGGGCAACCACGTGATCCTGCCCTACGCGAATGTGGTCGGCGGCAGCGGAACACAATTGACGGTGCAAACCCTGGCCGTCGGCGTGCGCGGCCTGCCCAGTACGACGCCAGCGACTGTCTACCGAACCAACCTGGCCGAAGTCACCGCCCCGACCGACTTCGTGAGGCTGACCAGGAGCGAAATCATCAACTCCGCCATCACGGTTGCTGGCTTGGAAATTAACGGCGACAATATTTCAATTACCGGTAGTGGCTCGATCACCATTCTTAACGGAGCGAATTCGACCGTCCTGACCATGACCGGCGCGAATCCGGCCACGGCCATCATTGCTGTGCCGCTGACGCTCAATGCGCCGGCCGGCCAGGACAACTTTATCCAAGTCGGCGAGGGCAACACTTTGAATTTGACCCATACCGTCACCTCCCTGGCCGGCGCCACGCTGACGAAGCGTGGGTTGGGCGCAGCGGTGCTCGGAGGCCACAGTGCGGCGACGTTGAACTCTGCCATCTTGGTTGATGAGGGAACGCTGCGGATCTCCGGCGCCAACGACTCCCTGGGCACTGCGACTGTCATCGTGAAGAGTGGCGCCGCGGTGGAGCTCAACGCCGCGATCGTGGGCGGCAATCCTCTCTTCATCGCCGGAACCGGCCTCAATAACGCCGGAGCCTTGCGCAGCATCGGCACCGGCCTTAGCACGTGGGGCACCGGCACCACGGCGCTCCGGTTCGACAACGTAACGGTCAACACGCTGTCCGGAACCACCCTTTTGTTGAATGGCAGCCAGGATTTGTGGACCAGCGGTTATACTATGACCAAGATCGGCCTGGGCACGTTGCAGTTGGGTGGTTCGGGTCCGAATGTCAACACCAGCGTAACGGTGATCGAGGGCGAGTTGGATTTGGCCAAGACCGGGGCTGTCCAGGTTGCCAACAGCCTCACCATCGGTGGGGACCTCGGCAATCCCCTCGTGGATCCTGCGAAATTGGCTCTTTTAAAGATCACTGGCGCCACCGGGCAGACGAGCTATGCCGGGATCACCATCGCCAGCACCGGCAAGTTGGACCTGAACGGCAGGAATTTCACTGTGGGCACCACCAGCAGCGGCCTGATCATGCAAGTGGGATCAGTTTCCAGCGCCATCGTCACCAATACCAGCGCGGCTGACGCTACGTTAACCCTGGGGAAGGGGATCGTCACGCAATCCATTGCCGCCACCTCTTCGGCCAATGCGACCATGCAGGCACCGGCCGCGTTGATTGACAGCACTGTCACGCTGAGCCTGAACAACCTGGCCACGACGATCACGCTTGCCGACCGCCCCTCGGCAACTCAATGGGGCACGTCGGCTATCGGCATCACTGGCAGCGACGAGTTGGTGATCGATGCCCGGATTGTTGATGGCGGAACCGCCGGGGCGATCACCACGGCGGGCACTGGACGTCTGGTGTTGACCAACCCTGGCAATTCGCTAACCGGCAGCGGCACGGTGCTGACTGTGGGAGTGGGCACCCTCGTCGCCATCCACGCTCAAGGCGCTTTGGGCGGCGGCACGACCGGCACTGTGCAGGTGTCCAATGGTGGCACGCTGGAGTTGGATTGCGCCACCACCATGACCATTAATCGTCCGCTTACCTTGCAGGGAGGCGGGGCCACGGAGTTGGTCGCCGGGGGCCTGACGTCGAGCGCGCAGGGCGCGCTGCGCGTGGTGCAGGGCAGCCACGTCTGGCAAGGCAACGTGACCCAGAATACTGCTTCGGTCAGTGTTCGCGCCGTGCTCGCCAGCAGCCAGCTTGCCTTCTCCGGCACGTACACGCTCGGGAGCCAGAATCTGACGCTCAACGGTCCCGGCACCATTGAGTTTCAGAATACGATCAGCGGCACCGGAGCCAGCAATCCGGCCATTACCGTGGATGGCTCGGTCACCCGGCTCACGCTCAATGCCGCGGCTGCCGGCTTGGGGGCTAACGGAATTCAAATCAATGCGGGCGGCCGCTTGGAGATTGACGATAGCGCCGGGACTGCCAATCCGAACCGCCTTGACAACGCGGCGCCGATCACCCTCAACCAAGGCACCCTCCGGTACCTCGGCAACGCGGCCGGCAGCACCGAAACCTTTGGGGCGCTCACCCTTTCAGCCGGCACTTCCAACGTGGTCGATTCGGTGACGAATGGTGGCGGGACTAATGCTCTCACCTGGACGGGGGCCCTCATCACGAATGCCGGCTCGGCAGTCCGCTTCGTCGGCTCAGGATTGGCTTTGGGGGCCGGTAATAAAATCCTCTTCACCGCCACGCCCACCCTGACCAACGGGATTATGACCCGCGGGACCGTGGTCAATCCGGCGGGGCAGTTGGACCTGGGGATGGTGGTTGCGGACGGCTTGAACTACCGGGTCGAAGCCCTGCCCTTGGCCGGTTACTACACCGGCACGTTGAGTGCCGCTCCGCCCAATGCCAACGTGTTGGTCACGACCAACGATGCCACGGGGGCCCCAGCCGCCGCAGTCAATGCAGTCCTGATCCGGGGCTCCAGCATCTTGATCAGTGGCGAAGGCGTGCTCCAGACCACGGTCCTGGCCAGCGACGCCGGCGTAAACGGACTTGCCTTGGCGGTCAACAATACCGCTGAGACCTTGTTCGTCATCAATGCCAACAGCTTCCTGGACCTTCAAAGTCTGATCGGGCCAGGCGCGCTGGCGCTTACCAAAACCGGCGCCGGCGACCTTCGTCTCAGCGGAACCGTGGCCAACTCTTACACTGGTGCGACCGTGGTTGGCGAAGGCACTATCACGGTAGCCAAGAGCGGCGGTATTAGTGGCTCGGGCGTGACTGTCGCCTATACGGCGGGCATCCGTCTTGATGGTGGCGCCTCCGGCATCGCCATCGCCAACGTTCCGGTCAGCAACCTCTATGCCTATCTGGATTGGACCCCCGGCGGCGGCCTGCGAAACATCTCTGGCAACAACATTTGGGGCACCGGTACCACCGGGATTAATCTTACCAACAGCTACACCGGGATAAGTGTCGAAGCCGGCATCCTGACGCTCAATGGCACCCTCTCTGGCAGCGGTTTGGTCAAGCTGGGATCGGGCACCTTGGTTCTTTCAGGGACTGCCGCCAACACCTATTCCGGCAGCACCATCGTTCAGAGCGGCATGTTGCAGCTTGGCAAGGTAACCGCGGTAACGGCTATCCCGGGCAGCAACCTCATCCTTGACAGCGGCACCATCGTCCAGGCCACGCTCAGCGACTCGCAAATAGCCACTGCCACTAACGTCCGCATCCTCGGCGGCACGCTCGATCTGAACCACCGCAACGCTACCGTCACGGATCTGACGCTCAACGCTGCCGCTGTACAGACCTGCGGCGGTACCCTGACCTTGAATGGCAACCTTTATGCCAATGCGACCACTACTTCCATCATCTCGGGCATCCTGTCGCTATCCAATGCCGCGCACACTTTCTACGTAAGCGATGGACTGTCGGCGGACGATTTACTCGTCTCCGCAGTTGTATTGGGCGGTAACTCAGGCACGGCCAACATCATCAGCAAAAACGGCACTGGCTTGATGGCCCTGACGGGTTTGAACTCGTTCGCGGGTCGTGTCACCGTTGCTGGCGGCATCCTCGATCTGCGAAACAGCTTCGCCTTGGGTGTCGCTGATGGCACGGCCAACAACGACACGACCGTGAACGCCGGCGCGACGCTCCGGTTGACCCAGCCAGTTGGTGGCAGCGCAGTAGCCGTTGGCAACGAGTTGCTGACCCTCAATAGCCAGGGCTGGTGGCCCGGTAGTGGCGCCACCGTGAGCGGAGTTGTGGTGGCCCTGGATAACGCGATCGGGAACAATTATTGGGGCGCAAACATCATTCTGGCTAGCGCCGCTGCAGCCGGCGGAACGGCAATCGTGAACGTTTCCCACGCATCGAGCCTGCTGCTGGTCGGTGCCTTGAGCCAGTCGGGCACGGTTTCCGTCGGCCTGACGTTGCTTGGGACTGGCTCGAGCGAGTTGGGCGGTTCGTTGCCAAACACCTACCTCGGCCTGACCACCGTTGCCAGTGGCACGGCAACGCTGAACAAGCTGCCTGGGGTGTGCGCGATTCCGGCCGGGCTGATGATCGGCGACCCGGCGGCGGGCACCGATGCCCGGGTGCAATTGGCCAGCGGCGCGGCGAACCAAATCGCCTACCACGCAGCCGTCAGTGTGCTGGCCGGCAGCACGCTCAACCTGAACGGGAACAACGAAACACTCGGAATTCTGACGGTGCAGAGCGGCGCCAGTTCCAGCTCAACCGTGATGCAGGGTGCCGGTCTCCTGACGCTGACTGGCAATCTGTATTTGGGGTTGGCCGACTCGGGCGTGACCGCAGTGGATCTGCCGGACAACATCGACCTGGGCCTCTCTCCACGCGAATTCAATGTAGCGGATAGCGGGGCTGCCGTGGACCTGACGCTGACCGGTGTGCTCAGTGGCAGTGCCACCGCAGAACTGACGAAGCAGAACGCCGGCACGCTGGCCTTGAAAGGCAACAGCAATTACCTCGGTCAAACGCTGATCAACCAGGCCGTGCTGATTGCCGGCCATGACAACGCCTTGGGCGGCGCGGCCGGTTCGACCATTGTCGTCGCGGGCGCAATGCTGGTTCTCCAGAAGGACAGCGGCGGGAACGCCATCACGCTGGCCGAATCCCTCACGCTGAATGGCACCGGCCTCAGCGCCTTGGACGGGGTTTTGAAGAACCTCAGCGGCGACAATCGGCTGACCGGAACCAGCATCACGCTGGCCACCGGCAGCACCATTAACATCGTCAATGCCAATGACCGTCTGACCATCAGCGCCCCGATCGGTGGAAACCTCACTGGTCTCCAAAAAATTGGCCCTGGAATCCTGGCCTTGGCCGGCACGAATACCTATACCGGTCCTACGACTATTGACGCCGGCACGCTGATGGTCGATGGCGACAGTTCCGCTGCGACGGGCGCAGTGACCGTGAATAATGGGGCCACGCTCGGCGGCACCGGGATGATCGGCGGCGCCGTGACGCTGAACAACCTTGCCACCCCCAGCATGCTTAGCCCCGGCGATGCCGCGACAACGAATCCCGCCGTTCTGGAAACCGGCAGTCTGGCATTTGCCAGCGGTTCCCATCTTATCATGCAATTGAACGGCGCGGGGGTTGGCAATCATGACCAGGTGCAGGTCAACACTGGCACGATTTCGGTGAACGGCGCAATTTTGAGCCTGAGCGGATCAGTATCTTCAGTACCGGGTCAGGTGATTCTATTGATCGAAAATCTGGGCGGCAACCCAATCGACGGCACCTTTGTGGACGATTCGGTCGCCCACAATCCGCTGCCGGAGGGAACGACGGTCATGATTGGCAGTGTGCCTTTGATCATATCCTATCGCGGGGGATCAACCCGCAGTGGCCTCGCATTGATTCAGCCAGGGCCGGTGACCACGACCGGGACGTTCGGAGATGATCATTATGAACTTCGCCGCAGCGGGGCAGGGGTGGCGTCGGACAGTTTGGAGCTGTTAAGGAGCGGGATCGTCCTGGCATCTCTTCCGGTAATCGCCGTCACCAGTTGGACAATCAACGCGGGGGAAGGGACGGATTCGCTGCTGGTGAATTACGGCTATACGGGGGGCTTTTTCGCCATTTCGGTCTTATTCAATGGTGAGAATTCGACTTTGCCCACCAGCCTGGACGATACCTTATCAATTGCGGGTGGGGTTTTCACAAGTGTTGTGCACGACTATGCCATCCCGGTGCCCGGCACCGCCTTTCGCGGGACCATTACCTATGCCACGCCAAGCTCAGGCACCGGGAGCGTAACTTATTCGGGCGCAGGCTTCCTGGTCGACCTGGCAGCCACCGATGATACCGATCAACTGACGCCATCCGGTCCTGGCCTCAGCACTATTGCCAGCCTGGTTTTCAACTTGCCCGGCGCCGCCGATCAAGCCCTTCTGGACGACGATGGATTAGTCGGCAACGGCAACGGCACCTCCAAGCTCAGCAGTCAGAACGTGGTGCCAACCTTTGCCACTACCCTCTTCCCCAATGCGTCTCAAATGACTTTGAACTTGGGCGGCGACAACGGCGCTCTGACCATTGCCTCCCCCGATTTCACCAACAGCTTGAACATTCAGGGGCAGGCTGGCATCGACTCCGTGAATTTCACCGGGGCCTCCAACCTGAACTCGGTCACCATTCAGGTCAGCGGGTCGGTCGCCAACACGGCGGGAGCGTCGCTGACGGTGGTAAACAATGCCGCGATCAGCGGCAGCAGCGTCACCCTGGCCGCCAATGCCGCGGATGTTGTGAGCGTGGGTGGAAATGCCATGTTTAGCGCGAGCGGCGGCGGGGCAATCACAGTGGCAGCATCGGGCTCGGCCAATCTCGGTTCGCTGACCTTCAACACCACGGGCCCGGTGGCCATCACCGAGAATTCAGCGATCGACCTGTGGGGGACGAACACTGCCGGGACCTTGACTTTGGCCGCGTCCGGCGCCATCACGGACACCGTGGGCGGTGGAGCCTCGCTGACAGTAACGCACGATGCCGTGCTAAGCGGCACCAGCATCAGCTTGGCTGACCATGCGGCGGACGCGTTGAGCCTGGGCGGGAACACGGCGTTCACTACCAGCGGTGGCGGGTCAATCACGGTCGCGGCGGCGGGCACAGCCAATTTCTCCTCGCTGACCTTCAGCTCCACGGGGAGTGTGCAGATCAGTGAGGACTCGGATATGAACCTCGTGGGAATGAACGCCGCCAATACGCTGGCCTTGTCGGCAGCCTCGACGGTGTTCGTGGAGACCGGGGCGATGCTCAGCGGCGCAGGGACGATCAACGGGATCCTGTCCATGGCGGGAACCCTTAAACTGGGGGGCAGCGGGATCGGAGCACTGACCGTCAACCAAAGTCCGCTGCTGGGTGGTGCGGCGTTGTGGAATATCAGCAAGTCCGGTGCAATACGGACCAGCGATCAGCTATCAGTCGTCGGGCATGGGCTGACGTATGGCGGATCGCTAACGGTGTCGGCGAGCGGCGATGCGCTGGCGGCTGGCGATTCATTCGTCTTGTTTGCTGCCACACCGGGCAGCGGCAGCCCGTATTCCGGCACCTTCTCCACCCTTACGTTGCCGGTGCTGGCGGTGGGATTGAAGTGGGATGCCACCCAGTTGGCCGTTAATGGCAGCCTCACCGTGGTGGCCGATCCCACCGCACCGACCGTGAGCATTGTGCCGGTAACACCTGCTCCACGGACCAGTCCGGTATCGGAGATATCGATCGTATTCAGCGAGCCGGTGAACGGCTTTGAGCTTACGGATCTGACCCTGAAGGTGGACGGTGGCGGCAATTTGTTGACCGTTACTCAGACGCTCACCACCATGGACCGGATCACGTGGACGCTGGGCAACCTTTCCAGCCTGACTCGGGTGGCGGGAACCTACACTGTGTCCTTGAGCGCTGGCGGGGCAGGGATCATCGACGATGCTGGGAATTCCCTGGCGGCTGGAGCCTTAGTCACTTGGTTGACCAACAGTACAATCACTATCCGCCAGGTCTTCTATAACAATTCCGCCTTTGACGGCAACGATCCGGCTGCCAACGGCAATGATGATCAGGCGATTGCGACCGATAAAACCGCCTTGCTGCCGGGCCAGACTGCCACGTTTGCCAATTACACCAGCTACAGCCGGGGTCTTGACGGCATTATGGTGGATATCTCCGGATTGCCGGCTGGCTTCAGCGCAACCGATCTTGAATTCAAGGTTGGCAACAGTTCCGATACGACCGCTTGGGCCGCCGCGCCCTCGCCTTCCAGCGTGACGGTTCGTTCCGGGGCCGGGGTCGGCAGTTCTGATCGGATCACGATCATCTGGCCCGACAAAGCCATTCAAAATCAATGGCTGCAAGTCAGAATCCGGGCGACGGCGAATACCGGTCTGGCCACGGACGATCTGTTTTATTTTGGCAATGCGGTTGGCGAATCGGGCAATACCCCGGCTAACGCCCAGGTGGATGTAAGTGACGAAGCAGCAACCCGGTCTCATCCGCGCAATTTCCTGAATCCTGCTCCGGTGGATTATCCTTACGATTACAACCGGGACCAAAGAGTGGATGTGTCGGATGAAAACCTGGCCCGGGTGAACACCACGAATTTCCTCACGGCTTTGAAGTTGCTCAACTTCACCGTGTCGGGGATGCCATCCCCAACCGGTGGCCTGCGTGGCGGAGCATCCCAGATCGGCGGTTCCTGGTTTGCTTCACCGTCCCTGGCGATAGCCATGGAGGATGGAAGGCGCTTAAGCCGAAGCGATGCGCCACTGCTGGGCCTCCTCGACTCGCCAGCAATCCTCGAAGGCGTGCCGGCCGCTAAAATGGATGGTTCGTTAAGCCACCTAAACCCGTGGCAGATTCGTTATGGATCAAACGGGGAAACACTTCATCTTTTGAGATTAACCATGACCTTGCCCGAACCAGCTAGCCAATGAAATCGAAGCCCAAGCCCCCTCATTTTAATGGTCCCTTCTCAGCTTTGGGGGTGATCCTGGCGCTGCTGGCCGGGTGCTGCTTCCTGGTTCCGGGCCGGTTACTGGGGGCGGTGTTCATCGATCTGCCGGAGATCGTTTTGCTGCCCGATTCGCCTGGTCAGTCCTTTGATGTTTATGTGCAAAATACCGGGGTTCCGGTATTGGTAAATGGGATTGGGTTCAATATCCAAGTGGCTGATGGGGGGACAGCTGCGGGAGGAACCATCAGCGGTCCGGCCATAACTTCCGTCGACCTCTTCACGGGAACCGTATTTGGTCCAAACAACAACGGCTTGAGCGGGGCCGGTTCCATTGTGCCCCAGGTTTATGAGCGAGGGACTTTGACATCTGGCGGTACGGTGAGCCTTCCGAACGGCCTGTCGAAGGTGGCGACCGTGACCCTGGATACGACTGGATTTGGCTCCGGAACTTTCCTGCTGACTTTGAGCACGCATAATGGTCCGACCAAATACACCACTCTGGGCGAAGATCTATTTCCGGCGCTCATCGATGGCAGCGTGACGGTGGTCGCGGTGCCGGAGCCGGGTACTTGGGTATGGGTTGCGGGGGTTGCCCTGGTCCTATTTGCGGGACTCCGCACGGGATGGCGCCATCGCCCATCATCAGGCCGATCGCTGTTGCTGATCGCGGGTGGCGCCTTGATTCCCGGACCCATGCAGGCAGCGCTTGCCATCGGCTTGCCTGAGCTCAAACTGCTGCCCAACCTGGCTGGCCAGTCCTTTGATGTTTTTCTTGAGAATACCGGACCGCCGGTCTGGGTCACTGGGATTGGCTTCAATATCCAGGTGGCGGACGGGGGGCCGGCTGCCGGAGGGAACATCAGCGGTCCCGCCATCACGTTGGTGAACCTCCTTGACGGCACAGCCTTTGGCTCGAACAACAACGGCCTGAGCGGCGGGGGCTCTCTCGTGCCCCAAGTCTATGAGCGTGGCACCATGACCGCTTCGGGATTTGTAAGTCTCCCAAACGGCTTGTCGAAGGTGGCGACAGTAACCCTCGATACGACTGGTTTTGGTTCTGGAACCTTTGGGTTGAAATTAAACACACTCAATGCTCCCACCAGGTACACCACCTCAAATGGTGATTTATACCCAGCGCTCAGTGAAGGCAGTGTAACCCTGGTCTCCTTGCCATCCATTTCTGCCATCGCGGTTCACCGCCCTTCGCTCGTGGCGTTGACTTTCAGCACCACCACAGGATTTCAATACCGGGCCCAATGCGCTCAACAACTCGTGCCCCCTGGATGGACCAATATATTTCACGGCCTCGCTGTGGGCGATCCCCTGACCCTTGATGCCCGGAAAGGAACCGGGCTGCCGCAGACCATATTCGTCGCCCTGCCAAACAGCGCTGGCAGCTTCTTTCGGATCAGCATGGAGCGCGAGGGAATCTGACCGCCATCCCCCAACACTGTTTCATTCCGCTGTCCAAATAGTTTTCGGTTTCGGTGGCGAAGGTCGAAGCCCCTCGCGAAATGAAATCTACAAGCTTCCCAGGCGCATCCAGAAACATCTTCCAGGCAAAGAATTTCACTGGCGGCCAGCAGGTCCCAACCTGTGCGAGCTCCAGTCCAGATTCATCCGGCTGGCTGCCGCTTTATTGCGCCTCTGCGGACAGCGGAAGTCCCTCGTAAAGTCGGGGCCGATACGCCGGAAAAGGCGGCCAATTGCTCAGGACGTTGGGTTAGGGTATTTGACCGCAGGGCACCAGAGTTAGGACAGAGGTCAAGGGACAAACCTCATCCATGACTATTAGACGCCGGCGACGTGGAGGATGGACTTCGCTCGGTGCCCAATGTCGAGTGTGGTGGCGGGATGGAGATTTGGTTTCGATGGTCACGGAGAATTACAAACGGTGGCAAAAAAGGGGTGGTTAAGGATGCCGAAACCAGCGACTTGCCGGTAAAATTAACACCCAAAGCCGAATAGTTGCCGCTCAAAGTGGCAACTACCAAGGGCGTAAGCTGATGCCGCGAGCAATCCTTGCATGACTTTCCCTTCGTCATGCTTCACCAGGCGGACAAAGTTTGAGTGCGACCAGCAGCAAACTGGGCGGCAAGCCTGCCTCACACACGGTCTGCTTCATCCAGGTAATGCCCCCATGCATCCTGGTTAACCTTCGGGAGTAGTTGCCAAGGTGTCCAAAGCGTCCCCGGGTGGCCGACAGCAAGGAACACATGGGCAATTTGACGGTTAATGGTGGGTTGTTCCTGGACTTCATTTTTTGTATCGAGAAGTCGCGAGGTAACGGCTTTATCGGTGGTTTGAAGGCTTTCTCTTTTACGAGTGATCTGGTCGAAAACGTAAAAAAGACCTTCCAGGCGGCGATACATGCGGAATTGTGACTTTATGACCAGCACCAGGATACCGATATCCAAACAGCCACCTTTTTGAGCGCTAGGCGAGTTATTCCGTATTGTCTCGGAGTAATGGCGGATTACTCGTTTTTCACTTTAGGCACAGTTTTAAGAACAATCGCCTGACCTATTCCTCCCATACCATTACTGCTGAAGCAGTTAGACTTGGAGGCGAGGGTCGGAATCGAACCGACGCATAAG
>CAIMWS010000431.1 GCA_903845125.1 uncultured Verrucomicrobiota bacterium | reverse complement strand
TGCCCCTACCATCCTACCATCCTGACATTTCCCTAAAAACGGGCTTGCGAGGCGGGGCTAAGATAGCAATATTACTCCCGATCAACCTGATAGGAAACACAACTTACATGAAACGATCCAAGAAAATATTTGTTCGTTCCACCTGGGTGGCCCTGAGCTTGGGGCTCACCCTGGCGGGAACCGTGTCAACCCTCGCCCAGACAGGAAGCCTGCTGGTGGATTTGGATGCCAGCACCCTGACCGATCCCGCGACCTGGAAAAATGCGGGAACCCTGGGTGATTTCACGATCCAAGGCACTCCGGAAGCAGCCACCGTGGCCGGCGTCAAGGCGATCACGTTCAAGGGCAACGGAGACGCCTATGTTGGCCCGCTCTCCACGGCGAATATAGAAGGCAATCTGCCCCGGACGATTGAGGTATGGGCATATAACCCCACCATTTCGGATGAGGAAACCCTGGTGGCGTGGGGCAAGCGCGGCGGCCCCAACGGGTCGAATATGTCCTTCAACTACGGCGCCAACGCCACCTACGGGTCGGTGGGCCAGTGGGGCACGGACCTGGGCTGGGGCACCGTGGTGCCGCTGGCCGGCCAATGGCATTACCTGGTTTATACGTATGATGGGACGGTGGCCAAGGTTTACGACAACGGCCGCCTGGCCAGCCAGCGTACGCTGGCGCTGAGCACCCACCCGGGCAACCCGGTGGTGGTGGCCGCCCAAAACGACGCGGGCGGCGCCCCGCAGGCCGCGCTTTCGGGCACGTTGTCCATCGCCCGGGTGCGCGTTCGGGACAGCGCCTTGACGGCGGCGGAGATTCTGCAGGGTTTCGCCCAGGATGCGGGTGAACTGCAAGCGCTGAACGTGGCGGCCGAAGCGGCCATGTACCTGGCCGGAGTGCAGCAACTCTCGGTGACGCTGAATTATGCCAAAATGCCGAACGTGGCGCTGACCAACAACGCCCCGGTGACCTATCAATCGAGCGACACCAACGTGCTGACGGTGACCACCAACGGGCTGGTAAAGGCCGTGGGCCTGGGCTCGGCCACGCTGACCACCCGCTATTTGTCCAAGCAGGCGGAGGTGCCGGTGAAAGTGACCGCCATGCCCGCCCCGGTGCTGGTTCACCGGTATTCATTCAACGAGCCAGCCAGCGCCTCCACGGCCAAGGACCTGGCGGGCAGCGCGGACGGCATCCTCTATGGAGCCGGCACTTTCACCGGCACGGGCCAGTTGACCATGAATGGCACGGATACTTATGTGGATTTGCCCAACGGCATCATCAGCGCCCTGACCAATGCCACCTTTGAAACGTGGGTGACTTCAACCAGCAGCCGGACTTGGGAGCGGATTTTCGACTTCGGGGCCAGCAACCTCGGCGAGGACCAGCAGGGCACCGGAACGACCTACCTGTTTTTATCGCCCCGGGGCGGGGCCGGAGTGTTGCGCTACGCCACCACCATCACGGGCGGCGGCGCCGGAGAACAGATCCTGGATGGCAAGGCGGCCCTGACGAACGGGCGCGAAACGCACGTAGCGTGGTTTACAACTACAGCGCCCGCACCGCCAAAATCTACGTGGACGGCAAGCTGGTGAATTCCATCGCCATCAGCCTCCCGCTGTCCGCCATGAATGATATCAATAACTGGCTGGGCCGGTCGCAGTTCCAGGATCCCTACTTTACGGGGAAGCTGAACGAGTTCCGGATTTACGAGGGGGCCCTTTCGGATTTCGAGGTGGCGGTGAGCGCGGCGGCGGGCCCGGACCAGCCCACCACGGAAGCCGGTGAGCTGCAGTCCATCACGCTGCAGATGGACCAGACGATCATCTTCCAAGGCTACAAGCAGGCCGCGGTGGGCGGCAATTATGCCAACGTCACCAATTTGAACCTGGCGGGCATCAGTGGCCTGACCTTCACCTCCAGCAACACCAATGTCGTAACGATCGATGCGGCGGGCAAAATGCATGCCATCGGCGTCGGCACGGTGACGATCTCCGCCACCTACCAGGGCAAGAAGGATAGCAAGAACATCACGGTGGTGCAGCCACCGGCGGTATTGGCGCACCGGTATGAATTCAATGGTCCGGCCAGTGGCACCTCGGTCCAGGATTCCGTTGGCACGGCCCACGGAACCTTGCTGAGCGGGGCGGTGCTGTCCGGCGACGGCCAGCTGGTTTTGGACGGCGCAGGGGCCTACGTGGATCTCCCCAACCGCCTGATCTCCACGCTGACCGACATGACCGTGGAAACCTGGGTCACCTGGAGCGCCGCGGCGCACGATTGGGAGCGGATTTTCGACTTCGGCAACAGCAACCTGGGCGAGGACCAGGCCGGGGCCGGCACGACTTACTTGTTCCTGAGCCCGCGCGGAGGCAGCGGAGTGGTGCGCTTCGCCAGCACGATCACCGGCGGTGGCGCCGGGGAGGAAATCATCAACGGCCCGGCCGCCTTGACGCCCGGCCAGGAAACCCACCTCGCGGTGGTTTACAATTACAGCGGGCGCGTGGAGAAACTGTTCGTGAACGGCAAGCTGGTCGATTCCCGCCCGCTGAGCATCCCGCTCAGCGCGATGGAGGATGTGAACAACTGGCTGGGGCGTTCCCAGTTTTCGGCGGATTCCTATTTCTACGGGCAATACAATGAGTTCCGCATCTATGACGGTGTGCTGACCGACCTGGAGCTGGCGCTGCACAGCGCCGCGGGCCCGAACGTCACGGATGTGAACGCGGCCAGCGTGAAGAGCCTGAACCTGCAAACCGCCAGCCCGATGCTGCTGGGCGGCCTCCAGAACGCCACCTTGCTGGCCCAGTACGCCGTGGTATCCAATGTCAATGTGACCGCCCTCCCCGAAGTGGTTTACCGCAGCTTGAATCCGGCGGTGGCGACGGTGGAGCCGGGCGGGTTGATCCAGGCGGTGGGCGTGGGCACCGCCGCGATCCTGGCCACGTTCAACGGCGTGACCGCTTCCAACTCGGTCACCATCAACGCCGTGGAAGGCGTGCCGCAAAAACCGGTGCTGGTCCACCGCTATAGCTTCTCCGGCAAAACGGGCGACACCCAGGTGACCGACAGCGCCGGAGCGGCCCATGGCACGTTGGTCGGCGGCTCCCCGGCCTTCACGGAGGACGGCCAATTGGACCTGAACGGCGGCTACGTGCGGCTGCCGAGCCTGATCATCGGCGCCCTGACGAATATCACCGTGGAAACGTGGACCACCTGGGCGGGGGGCGCGGACTGGCAGCGGGTGTTCGATTTCGGCAGCACGCTGGGCACCCCGGCGGGTACCGGGGCGGGAATCACGTGGTTCGGCCTGTGCCCGCGGCGCGGCGATTCGCAACGGCTGGCGTTCGCCGGCATCTCGCCCGGCCTGCCGGAAACCTTCATGGCAGCCCCCTGGGCGCAGCCCACGAACCAGCAAGTGCACCTGGTGTTCAGCTACAATGTGGCCGCCAACGCCGCGCGGTTTTATGTGGACGGCCAGCGGGTGGCGGTGAATGAGGCGATCCATCCGCTGTCCGCGTTAACCGACACCAACAACTGCATTGGCGCCTCGGAGTGGACCTGGGATCCCACGTACAACGGCCGGTTCAACGAGTTCCGCATTTACAGCGGAGCCATGCTGGATGCGGAGGTGGCGGCCAGCCTCGCCGCGGGGCCGAATGCCCTGCCCGGTGAATCCGGCCCGGCGCCCTCGCTCTCGGTGAGCCGCGCGGGCGGCACGCTGGTCCTGGCCTGGCCGACCAGCGCCGCGGGCTACAGCCTGCAAGGGGCGGCCAGCCTCGGCACGGGTGCCAGCTGGGAGGCGGTCAGCGCCACCCCGGTGGTGGAAAACGAGTGGAATAAAGTGACCATCACCCCTACCGGGCAGGCCCGGTTTTACCGGCTGAAAAAATAGCCGGGTGACACCGGGGAAGCGGGCACCGCTGCCCCGGATTTAAATCTTACGACGTGGGGGAGTGGTTTCCGGGCGGGGCGTTTGGGCCTGGAGCCACTCCCTAACTTTTTCACCCAATTGGCGGCGCCCTTCAGCATCCAGCCCCTGGGGATCAAAACGGTAGCAGTAATGCAGGCCGAGGATGGTTTCCAGGAGGGCCGGCGGAGGGGAAACCAGGGGCGGGATCCGGCGCAACCAGGCGCCCAGCGTTTCGTGGGGAAGGCGCGGCCACCCGGATTTGGCGAGCAGGAGCTCCACGGCGTAAAACTCCGAGTCGAAGCCCGGCGGCACCGGGTGGCCGGGCGGCCCGCCCGCCTGGCCGGGGCGCCAGGTGCGGCGCTGCCGGAGCAGGACACCGCCCCCCAGCACGACGGCCAGTGGAATGAGCAGCCAAAAAATCACCGGCCGCAAATTGGTTTTCCCGTAGCGCCACCGGTTGAACTCAAACCAGAGCCGGGAAAAGAAATCCGCCACGGCTTCGTACCAGCGGGCGTTTTGCGCCTCCGTGCCGAGCCAACTGCCGGGAGTGGTATCGAAATCCTCCCAGGTGTTCTTATCCGGCCGGTAAACCAGGCACCAGGCGTGGCCGTGGCGTTCGCGCACGAGGTAGTTGCCACGGCTGGTGGATTCCTGGACCGAATAACCAATGGCATAGCGGGCGTGGTAGCCAGCCTGCCGCAGCAGCAACACGGTGGCGGTGGCGAAGTATTCGCAATGGCCGGAGCGGTTTTTCTGCAAAAAACGGGCCAGGGCGGAGGTTGGGTCGTTGCGCGCGATGGCCGGGATATCCAGGTAGGAGGCGTAGCGGAAACGGGTGCTGAAAAAGTGCTGCAGGCGGTTCAAAACCGCGGGCAGGGGCTGATGGGTGAGCGCCAGTTCCCCAGCCACCTCGCGCACGGCGGGCAATTCAGCCTCGGGAACTTCCAGGTCGTCGTCATCCGGCGGGGAATCGATGGCGGATTTGCCGCGGTAAACCGGTTTGAATTGGACAAAGCCCGGGCCTTCCTCCACCCGCACGACTCCGAGGGGGCTGTATTCCATGGTGGCGCTGGGCAACTTCTCTATGCGGACCGTGCCCAGCGGCAGCGGCAGCACTCCCTTGCCCCCTTTGAGG
>CAIMWS010000430.1 GCA_903845125.1 uncultured Verrucomicrobiota bacterium | reverse complement strand
GGCGGCTTCCGCAAGGTTATGGCCGCCAATAAAATGGCTGAAGAAAAAGGCCTGAAGGTGGTTGTGGGATTGCAGCGCCACCATGAAGCCTCCTACCAAAGCGGCATTCAAGCCATCCGCGAAGGCAAATACGGCGATGTGAACCTCCTGCGTGTTTACTGGAACGGCCAGGGCATTTGGAATCGGGACCGCCGTCCGAACGTGACCGAAATGGAATACCAAGTGAACAATTGGTACCATTTTGTCTGGCTCAGCGGTGATCAAATCTGCGAGCAGCACGTGCACAACCTGGATATCGGCAACTGGGTGATGTCCACCGTCCTCAACAAGGAAGGCGCCGACTGGGCACATCCGGTGGAAGCCAATGGCATGGGTGCCAGCCTCACCCGCGGCTACAATGGCAAAAATATCCAAGGCCAGATCTTCGATGCCCATTTTGTTGAATACACCTACGAAAACGGGATGAAGATGTTCAGCCAGTGCCGCCACCAACCGGGCACTTGGGACTCAGTCACGGAATATTTCCATTCCACCGGCCAACCCAAGGGTCGCAATGTCGCTGGCGGCGGTCCCCAGGTTCGCTTGAATTTCAACAATCCTTATGTGCAGGAGCATTATGACCTCCAGCAAGCCATTGCCAACGATAAGAAACTGCACGAAGGCTGGCATGGTGCCATCAGTTCCATGACTGCCGTGTTGGGCCGCATGGCCACTTATTCAGGCAAGGTGGTTAAATGGGATACCTTGGTGTCCGAAGGCGTTGATTCGTTCCCGCCGGAATTGTCCTGGAAAGCGAATCCGCCGGTGATGCCGGATGACAACGGGTTTTATCCCATCCCCATGCCCGGAAAATTCAATCCCTATAAGCAGGTCTAAGCCATAGGATTTTCAGATTTCGTAAACCCAGGGCTGGCTTTTGCGGTCACCCTGGGTTTTTCTGCTTAACCCTTCCATGGCAACGTCTTCGTATATTTGCCCAATCTTCGTTGAAGCGGCAGGAGGTTTCCAATTATCGATCCAGCGCTGGCCGGCTTTTTCGTGAAAGCAGGCGATTGCTCTTTTCTCTGGGCCTTCCACCCATGAAACTTCGCCGACCGGCCATCATCTTTATTTTGGCAACCCTTTTCCTCGACGTGTTGGGGATTGGGTTGGTGATCCCAGTGATGCCCAAGCTCGTAGAGGAGTTCCAAGGTGGCAATGTGTCAACCGCCGCCGGAACCATGGGCCTGCTGGCGGCTATATATTCCTTGATGCAGTTTCTGTTCGCTCCGCTGCTGGGCAGCCTTTCCGACCGTTTTGGCCGCCGGCCAATACTGTTGGCCTCCTTGTTGGGTTCAGGCCTTGATTACCTGTTGCTGGCTTGGGCACCCAGCATATCCTGGTTCTTTTTAGGACGGCTGGTTTCAGGCATCACTGGAGCGAGTTTCAGCACCGCCAGCGCATATATCGCTGACGTTAGCCCGCCGGAAAAACGAGCTCAAAGTTTTGGTTTGATCGGGGCAGCTTTTGGCATCGGATTCATTGCCGGCCCGGTTCTTGGGGGGTTATTATCCAACTTCAGCCTCCGTTTGCCTTTTATCGCAGCAGCCGTCTTGACCTTGGTCAACTGGCTATTTGGTTTGCTGGCTGTGCCTGAATCCCTGCCTCAGGAACAACGCCGCGCCTTTGCCTGGCGCCGTGCCAATCCCGTGGGTTCGTTGCTGGCTCTCCGCAATTATCCGGTGGCGTTGGGCCTCACCTCAACCCTGTTTCTGGTTTACCTGGCCCATAATACCATGCCAGGAATTTGGGTGCTATATACCGGTTACCGATACCATTGGAATGCTGCAGAAACGGGGGTGTCCCTGGCCATGATCGGCATTGTTGCTGCTTTGGTCCAAGGCGGATTGGTGCGCATCATCATCCCGAGATTCGGGGAGCGCAAGGCCTTGGTCACGGGTCTCATTATCAGCTCCTGCAACCTGGCCGGATATGGATTGGCGAGCAAGGGGTGGATGAT
>CAIMWS010000429.1 GCA_903845125.1 uncultured Verrucomicrobiota bacterium | reverse complement strand
GCTGCCGTCGTCGATCTGCAGGCAGTAACGGAGCACATCCGGATCGCTCAACAGGTCCGCCACCCGGTTCTGCTGCAGCACGTCCTTCCAATTATTATCGCCCTCGGCGCCGCGCAGGATGCGGAAATTCTCCGTGCGCAACGAAACGGTGGTGCTGTAGCCATCGGCATTGTTGAAGCCCAGCCGGTTCTTGAGCACATCCCAATCGGCTTTCATTTCCGCCAGGGTGCTGGAGAGCCCCGGATCGCCGGTGTCGCTGCCGGCATATTGCGGCTGGCCGTTGATGATGACCCCCAACGCCCGGGCGCCCACGATGCGGTTGAGGAATGCCTTGCCCGCGGTGGTGTTCAGCAGGCCGGTCTCGTAATCGAAAGCCTGCGCGGCCAGGAACGCATATTGGGCGGAGAGGTCGAACAAGGTTTTGTAACGCTCCAATTTTTCATCGCGGAAAATGCGGAAGGCCGTATCACGGACCCGGTAGCCCTGGATCACGGCGGCGGATTTTTGCCGGAACGTCTCCCGCTCGCTTTGAATCCGATCGCCTTGGGCCACCAGCTGCTGGTAGCGCCGGCGCGCATCATCCAGGTCGCGGGCCCGCTGGTTGATCGTGGTCAGGTGGTTCTGAATCGCCAGAATTTGCCCCCCCAGAGCCGCCGCCGACTGTTTCAGCTGCTGGAGCCAAGCCAGCGGTTGCAGCGTGTTGAAGTCCTGATCCAACGCGGCCGTCTGGGTCGCAAATTCCAAAGCGCGCATGGAGAAATACTGGGCCAGCGCCTTCGCATCGTAATCGCTGGTGTTGCCGACGGTGGCCTTTTCGATGGCGCCGCGGGCGGCCGAGAGCTGGTCGCCACCGTTGGCCATGCCGAAAACCAGGGATTTAGGGATTTCATCCGCCAGGAAGGAACCGCTGTCCTGCTCCTTGGATTTTTCGTTGGCCAGGGTGCGATCCGCAATGTCGCTGGCAAACTGGGCGGCATTCAGGGCGTTTTGAGCGTCAAACAAAGCCTGCTTCACATCGCGCTCCGACTGGTGGGCCTGCACCTGGGCTTGAAACACCTGCAGCGACTTGTCGAAAGCGCCCTTGGCATTGACGGCGTCCTGCAGGACGGCCTGCAGCGAGTCGTGCGCCCGCACATAGCCCGATATGGCCTGCTGCAGGCTGCCCGGGCTGCGCCGGCTCGAGGTCCAATCCGCAGGCTTGTCGAGGAATCCGTGCGGCCCCAAATGATACTGCACGTAGTTGGTGTATTGCGGCGAAGCGGCACTGGTGATGAATCCCAGGTTCTGGTAAAGCACTTTTTGCCAGTCGGCGGGGAACCGGGTGACATCGATCTTGAAGGTCTGGGTGGCTTTCGGATCGGGCAGCGCGCCCCCGAAGGTCTGCTCGGGCGTTTCCACATACATGTAATGGATGAGATCCGGCCCGGAGTAATCCGTCACGTAGGTTTTGCCGGGGCCGGTATCATCCGGATAAGGCGTGCCATACAGATCGATCAGCGCGTCGTTGTAGGCTTGCTCCTGTTTGTCCACGGCGCTTTGGAAATCGCTCACCGAATCCTGGGTGGAGCGCAGGACCTGCGTGACATTTTTGGCATCGTCAAAAGTGACCACGGCGTTGTTCAAGGCGGCCACTGCCCGCTGGTAAACCTGCTCGAAGTGGGTGGTGGGATTGGGGCCGGTGACCTGGTAGGGATTGATGTCGAAGGGGATGCTGTCCTGCGGCAGGCCCAGCGGCGTCAAGCCGCCTTCGGCATTATCCATATCGGTCTGGATCTGGGTGCCCAAGGAGGTCAGTTCCTTGAGTTCCGGCACCGTCGTGCGGTCCACTTTCTGAATGCCCTCATGGGCGGGATTGACATCATCCGCGGGGAGTATGGCGTTGCCCACCACCCAATTAACGTAGGACCCCTGCCCCACCCGGCTGGCCCAATGGTCCACGCCCCAATAACGTGTGACCTTGTTGGTCACCCCGGAGGCGCTGTAGGGCCGCAGCGGGTTTTCGCGCTCGTCCGCCAGCGAATCCCACCCGTGGCCGGCGGGCTGGTAAGCCTGGCGCCAGGCCAGATCGAGAATCTGGCGTCCCGTGCGGGCGAGCGCGCCGGCGGCGGCGGCGAACTTTCGCTCATCGAGGTAGTCCACCGAAACCACCGCGCCCAGCACGGTGACCGCTTCGATGCGGGGCACCCAATCGAATTTGGGGTTCATCAGCAGCGAATAGTAATTCTTGATCGCAGACAAGTAATGCCCGTAGGCATCGCCGTGGCCCTGGGGATACATGGTGGCGGCATCGGCACCATTGACCACCCCGTCGTGAGTCTGGTCGGTGATATTATAGTTCAACGCGTAGATCACTTCCCCAGCGTTGATGCCCCGGGTATAGTTCCAGAAGAGGCGGTTATACACCGGCGGCAGCACCACCCCCGGCTGCAGGAAGTCATCCCGGCCGCGCAGCAAAGCCAGCTCCTCTTCCAACAAGGTTGCCACCTGGCCGCGGAAGGCGAACAGGGCGGTGGCCACCGACCCGTAATTATTGTCCTTGGTGCCGGCGCCGATGGTGGGGTTGGCCGCGTCCGCCCACGCTTCATTACCGAGCATCATATACAGGTCGTTCAAATATCCCGAGGCCAGGAGCAGCGCATCGTTGGCCGGGCCGTAGTTGATGCCGGCGTTGATGCTCAGATTTCTCCCGCGGTTGAGGACCGTCTCATAAATCTCGATCAGACCGTAGTTGTTGATGGTGTCGAGGTTCAGAGCGATATCCCCTTCCCAGCGGTGGCCCGCCAGACTGATAATGCTGGCGGTGGTGTTGGCCTGATTGTTGAAAAGATCGGTGGTGCGCTGGTTGAATGGATTGATCCCCGCCAGGACCCGCTTGATCCAACCCTCGGCCAGCTGCGGAGTGGTCCAACTGGACCAGTTGGTGTTTCCAGGATGGGCCGCGGGGTTGACGGCGCGGTAGCGCACGACGATGTAATTATCGCTCAAGGCCTGGATGCCGGATCCACCCAGGGTGTAGCAATACACCCCCAAGCCGTTGGTCAGCACCGTCCATGAAGTATACGGCGGGACGGGCGGAAACCCGTCCACCGGCGGCGCAATGCGCCAGTCGTATTGATAATCCTTCGCGTCCCCGGCCAAATCGCTGGTGTGCTGGAAGGTGACGAACTCGTTCAGAGGGTTGTCCGAAGGGATGACCTTCACCTGGCCGGCATACAAGGGCGGCAACACCAAGGCCACGTAAACGGAAACCGGCTCCCCGGGAGGGGTGAAGGCCCGGCCGTTGCCTACAATATAGGTGATATAGCCCGTGCCAGGCCCGGCGGCGCTCAACGCATAGGAATCAACCGCGGTTTCCGAATCCGCCACCTCCACCAGATCGCTCACCCCGGCGGAAAAAGTCAACTGCGGATTGGGTATGTATTGCCCGGGAACCGCCGGATTCTCGAAAAAGGTTTCCACTTTCGAGGCCAGCTGATCGACCGCCGCATCCCACTTGGATTTATTGACTGCGTCCGTCTTGGGGCACAGGCCTTTGGCGGCCTGCAGATCCAGACCGGCCAGGACGTTCAACAGCAGGTATTTCTCCCCCACTGGCTCATCCATGAACTGGCCCTTGAACACCAGGCTGCCGCGGGGCCCGCGGTTTGGATCCACATACAGCCGGCGGGCCAGGTGCGGCGGCAGGGCGGGGAAATAAAGCCGCCCTTGATAGGAGTCGGTGCGCACACTGGCGGGGACTTTCTCCAGGCCGGCGCCAGCCAGGTCCGAGAGCTTGTCGCGGGTGGGATCGAACAGGACCGCAGAGGAGGCTTGCTGGGCCATGTTCCGGGCGATCGACTGCTGGTATATCACCTGGGCGCTGGATTGGCCCCGGACCGCGGCCAGGCCGCGTTTCGGCAAGGTGAGCGTCTCGCCCGCGAACAAGGTGGGCGCCATGGCGGGCCAAACCGGCCGGTAAACGATATTCAGGCTTTCAGTGGTTTTGGCGGCCGGATCACCCAGGTAGGTTCCAGCGGCGTTCCTGGGGCGCAAATAGGGCACGATGGCCCCCACGCCCGGCGGGCTTTTCACACCGGGCCAGGCAAATCCATCCCGGTTTTTGTAATAGAACTGCATGGTGAAGCAATTCGTGGGAACCGGCGCCTGGGCCAGCTGCGGAGGGCGGTTGGTGAAGGTCACCATGGCCGCCGAATATTGATTGGTGCTGGTGATCGTCAGCGGTCCCTGGGTCGCCAGGTTGCCGGAATCGACGATGTTCAAGGCGAGGTAATTGGTGACCAACGTGTTGTCGCCCGTGTCCTGGATGATCAGGGCCAGGTAATTGGAGCCTGCCACCAAGGGGGTTCCAGCGATGCAAAGGCCCCGGGTATCGTTCTGGAAGCTCAAGCCATCCGGCAAAGGAGCGGGGCTGTTCATGGTGAGCGAGATCGTGCGGCGCGAAGTGTGCACGTAATAGGAGAATGGCTGATTCACCACCGCAACCGCGGGTGGCAGGGGGCCAAAAGTGTTATTGGCCGCGTTATAATAGCCCGCCTGCAAGGGCGGCAGGCCGGAGTGCAGCCCCCGGTAAACCCAGAAATTATTTTTGCGGTCCTGGTAAGTGAACCGTGAATAATTGGAATAGGTGCCGCTGGCAAAGTTGTTGTCCCAACCGCCGGGCAGGTCGCCCGAATACGCACCCGGCTCGGAATTATAGTTGGTGGCGCCAGCGCCGCTTCCCTCCACGGGGAACTCTATCAAAGGCAGCGGCATGGGAGCTTGCAGCATGATGCCCGCCTCCACGATATAATCGAAGAGAATGCCCTCCTCCGGCTTTTCGCGCCGGACATTGAAGGGAACCATGGCGGGCCGGCCATCGGCCTCCTTGTAATCAATCAGGACAAAAGGCGCGGAGCTATACTCATTATTGGTGGAGGTCAGGATATTGAGGTCGTCGCGGAGCGCGTAGGCTTGCCCGCCGAGCATGAGCGCGTGCTCTTCGTTGGGATTATAGCCGGGCCGGGTGGGATCGTTTTGGCAGTAAATATTGCCCACCGCCTGAAGGCTTTCCAAGGCGCCGGAGCCGGCGTTGGAAGCCAGTATGATCTCCCTGGGTTTGGCCGGCCATTGGATGGTGTAGCGGCCCATCACCGACGGCCAATAAACCGGCAGGAATCCGAGCGAACCATCCGCCTTGTTGATGCGGTACCACCACACCTCCAGCAGGTTTTTGCCCGGGATGGCGTTCACCGGGATGATGGCCCCCTGGTTGGCCTGGTCAAATCCGGACACAAACGGATTGACGTAGGCCCCGGGATTGAAGGCGGTCCCGTTGGTTTGGAGAATATATCCCGCCCAATAATCGCCCCCATTCCAAGTCTCATCCACCGGCGGCAAAACGCGGTCGCCGACATTGACGGCCTGGGTCACCAACCGCGGGGAACTCGTAACGATCCCCGTGAAATCCAAAGTGAGGTTCCCTGGTTTCCAGGCGGCCAGGTTTGTGGCGACCGACCCGGCCAGCACCTGGTTGTTGCGGATGCCGCTGTCCAGCCAGGAGAAGACGCGCTCAAAGGCGACCTGGTCGCCCGAAGTGTAACGGAGCAGGGCGCGATGGGCGGGGCAGGCGGGCACCAGGAAGCTGTAGTAGGCGAAAGAATGGGTCAGCTTGCCGCGGGGTTGGTCGAGCGGATCCTGGTATTGGATGAAAGGCGCGTTTTGGGTGGGCAGCGGCACGGCGGTTTGCTGGGCCTCCGCTTCGGTTGCCACCAGCGGGCGCAAATAATGGCTGTATTTGGCGGGATTGGACGGCCAGACCTGCTGGTAACGCATGAACAGCAGCGGCCAGCGCAAGCCGGCCACCCCCTCCTGCAGCCAAAACGCCTGGAAGTCATTCGGATTGGAAGTCTCGCGGGCGGCATAGAGCGTCAACCGCCCGTTGCCAGCGTTGCGCTGCTCGTAGTAAAAGGATTGCCCCGAAAGCTGCAGGATGGGGGATGGGTAGAGCGCGGAATCATCGCGCCCATCCTGGTAGGCGGTGACCTTTTCACCCAATTCGATGGTGGCGTCGGTGGGCGTGGCTTGTTTGAACACATCCACAATTTCAAAGCCCAGGAAGCGGCGTGTGACGCCGTCCGGATTCAGTTCACCCAGCAGTTCCAGGAAGGCGCGCCCTTCGACATTATAGGCGAGGATTTGGTTGGCGGTGGAATCGAACCACAAGGTGCGGGTCTCCTCCAGCCGGTTGGTATCCACCATCGGCACCTGGCCGGGCTCCACGTATTCCCGGGCGGTGCGCCTTGGGAAGTTGTTGTTATAAGCGACGTTCACCGTGCTGACGCGGGCCTGGGGAACATCCACCGCTTTGCCCAAATGCCGGAAGGCGCCTTCCGTCCAGAAAATTTTCTGGGGCGGCTTGACGGGGCTGCCCGAAACCAGGTAGTGGGCGGTGTAAAGGCGGTACCACACCCCCGATTCATAAGAGTAATCGCCGGGGTTCGCGTTGTAGTCGGCCGGCTGGGTCAGCAGCGGGGAGGCCTTCCTCCAGGTGATGTCCACGCGGCCGGCCTGATTGGCGAACACGGCGCGGGCATTGGGGCTCCAATAATAAGGGTCATTGGTGTGGCCATTGGTGGTGAACGGCTCGGGCAGCCAGTAATCCTCGGGGACGGTATTCGTCAGGGAGAGGCCGTTTTCAGCGGTGGCCGGCACGGGGATCACGGAGCCGAACAGATAAGAGATTTGCTGGCCAAAATAGGGCGCCCCCACCTGGGCGGAACGCAATACCACCACCACGGTTTGGTTCGATTTGCCGCGCGGCCAATCCAGAAAATCCGCGTTGGCGGCGAAGGAAAGGTTCGAACTTACCCTTTTTCCCCCCTGCACTGGCACCGCGCCAAACGAAAGGAAGCTTTTGAACTGGTTGGTAGTCGGGGGAGCGGTGGTCAACCCGCTGGCAATCTGCTGGGCCAGTGTAGGTGCCCGGCCATCGGAGCCGACGGGGTTGTTGGAAAGGGAGGATAGCGGTACGCCGGAATAGGACTCCCAATTGATGCCCAGCTTGAAATCGCGGTTGACCAACTGCCCGGTCTGCCGGATTTCCAAGGGCGGCGTTTGGGCCAGCGCCGGGCGCCCCAGGCCCAGGCAACCAAATCCCACCGCAACCATCTTCGCCACGCCCAACCATCGGCTGTGGAGTGTTAAGATACGCATACAAAATCAGGCCGTAATAATGCTTCGTGGAGGTTTGCCCAGGCAACGCCTGGCCGGAGAACGGCGGTTAACGGCCACCAGCCGGAGCCAGCCGTTCCAACGCCTGTTTGAGTTCCGCCACCGTCCGTTTCAAATCCTGGAGTTCGGCCTCCCGGGCCTTGAGCTCGGCGGCCTGCTCCTCAGTCCGGTGCTTGAGGCCTTGAATGGCGGCCAGCGCCACGCCATCGGCGTCCACCGTGGCGATGGCGGTGGGGATCTCGCCCAGACCGAAGGCCGCCTGAAAATCCTGGGCCATGGGCCCCATGTGCTTCACGGTCTCCTTTTCATTCTTGAACCGCCACTGCTGGATCGGCATTTTGCCGACGGCCTCCAATACCGCTTCGGAGTTCACCTCGGCAAAGTCCGTTTTCTGGTTGCGGTCGGAATTGGGGGTGATGGTGCCCGTGGCCGTAATCGAACCAAATACGCTCAAGACTCCGGTCACCCGCGAATCCCCCACCAATGAAGTCGTGCCCTGCACGGTCAACCGGTATCCGCCCAAGGTGGTGCCAATGGATACATTGCCCGACGAATTAACGGACATGGCGGAAGGAGCGCCGGCGGTGGAAAAACTCAGGCGGCCCGAGCCATCGTAGTTGTCCACATACACAATCTGCCCCCGGTAGGTGGTATCGGAAGCGTTATTGCCGGTTGTGAAATTGATAGCCCCCAGATTATGGGATTGGCCGGCCTGAACCAGGCGGGTGTTCTTCAGTTCAATGACCGATCCGGAACCGCTGTTCATGCTGCTAAAACGGCCGACTGCCTGGCTGGCAACCACATCCAGCGGCCAGGAGGCCTGCATCCCGACCCCCAGCGAGAGGAAGTTATTATTCGCATCCAGCAGCGGCACGTTGCTGGAAAGCTGGCTGTCGGAGATTTTGCCGGAAAGGTTGGCGGGGTTGAGGCCGGTGAGGCTGGCGCCGTTGCCCGAAAACGCAGGGGCAATGATGGGGTTGGAGAGGGTGATGTTGCCACCGGCGATTTTCACCACCTGCTTGCCCGCGCCATCCACCATGGCGCTGGCGTTGGCCGCCAGGAAGCTGTAAGGGGAGGACAACAGGCGCAAGCGGGGCTGGATCTCGACATCCCCACCGCCAATCAAACCGCGGACCGTGGTGCCGATATAGCGGTCCGACGCATTCGGGGCGGCGAAAAATCCGGTGAGGTTATTGGTGAAAAGATTGGCCACCACGGAACTCCCCTGGCCCAGCATCACGCTAAAGTAGCCGCGGTCCACGGTGACCGTCTGCAGTTCCCGCCAGAGCAGGTTGCCCGCCACCGGGGCATCATAGAGGCTGAAGATGACATCATAATTGCGTGGGGCGTTCGTGGCCAGGGCGCCGCCGTTGGCATCCACCAGGAACCCTTGGTAGCTCAGCTGGCCTGGCGGATAGGCGGTGGTCTGGGCAGGGGTGGATCCGGGCGCCAGTGCCAGCGCGAGCACAAGCATGGAAAAAAACCGCCGCACAACGGCCGGGCATGATGGGGTATTCATAGTCACTGATTGGTTTGGGGATTTGAGCTGGTTTAAAATTGAGTTCATTTACTTGGAGGACAAAGTTGGGATGGTGCTGAGGCGCTTCAGGGAAAAGAGGCCGTTGACGGTAAAATTGCGGGGCGCTCCCGCCAAGCCCGACAAAGTGATGGTTTCCTCATAGACCCCGGAAAGCGATTGGCCGGCACCGGTCAGCGCGGCAAAATCACTGCCGGGAGGATTGATGGAAAGCTTGAATTTACGGCTCAACCCGTAGGATTCGTAGCCGGGGGCCAGTTGGGTGGAAAAGGTAGGGTTCAGGTTATCGTGATCCGGATGGTAGGTATGCAGGAACGGATTGGAAACCTGATCGTCATAGGGAGTATCGGCGGTGGCGGTGAGAGTGCCGCCCTGGGCCAGCTTGCCCGTGAGGCCATAGGCCTGATTGGCTTTGGTCCACGGTAGATGGGTGGCGCTGAGGCGCCGCGCCGAATCCAGGTGCGCCGGATCCAGCAGCGATTCCTGGGTGGCCAGAACGTAATTGGAATACCGGCTTAGCCCATAGTAAACGCGCTGCAACAGTACCGCGTTGGTGCCATCGTTATGAACGATAAGCCGCAACGGATAGGGAGCTGAAACGGAGCCGAGGTTGGTGTTCACGCTGGTGACAATGTAAGCGCCATTTTGGTCCACCACCGGAGCTTGATTTCCATCCAGCTGGTAGGTTTTCAAGTAATTGCCCACCTGCGTCACGCTGGCCTGGCCCACCCACAAGCCAGCCGTGGAGGCCGTGCGCCCGGAAACCGGCACATCGATCTCGGATAAACCAAAGCCGTCGCTGAAGCGTAGGATGCCCGCGTAAAGTGAGCCGGGGCCCCCTGCCATCTGGTAACGGTTCAGGCCGATGACCACGGTAAGATCCGAGCCAGGCTGCCCCTGCGGAGCCAGCTTCCAGGTTTGAACCCCGCCAGGAATGAGGTTGGCATACCCATAGGTCAAGTTGGTGGAATTCAAGTTGCCCCGCACCAGGAGCGGAGGGGAGCCCACGATCGGGGTTTGGCCGGCGGGCGGCGCCTCCGAAGGCAAAAGGCGCACCGACACCGTCACATTGGAGGCCGTGGTATTGCGCAAATAGATGGCATGCTGGCTCAAACCATCCCCAAAATCGGCGCCCCGCGTGGCTTGCATGACGAGAGCGAAGGGGCCGTAATAATCGTTGTGCTGGGGGCCTCGGATCCAGCAAGCCTGCCCGCGGACGACCGCTGTGGTATGGAAAGTGAACATCTGGCTCGGGTTGGCGGTTCCCAGGTCACCACCCTGGTATTGGTAGATTTCCACCGAGCTCTGCAGTCCAGGGGCCAGCGACAGGAAAGCGTCGAATTTGGGCGGATTGGCCGCGGGCGTCGGGAAATCGATGAAGTTCAACCCCGAACTGGCCCAGCTATAATTGGGCGGCACCGGCCTGCCCTGCACCCGCCAAGTGTAATTAGTAGGGGCGGTGGAATGAATGAGGTAAGCGGCATTGGGCACCAGCGCCGCCAGCGAATTATCCCCTCCCCCCAGGCCTAACCGCTTCCAAGTGGCCCATTGGCTGCTCGGCGCCACCGGGTTCTGCGGGCTGGTCACAAATTGCATGGTCGCCGGCGTGGGCATCCACAGCCAGACTTCGGAAATGGGGTTATTCGGATCGGCCCCGACCAGGGAGTCCAGATCGGTGTGCGAGGCGTCCACGTGCAAGTAAATGGCGGACCAGCCGGGCTTGACCACATTGGTTTGAGTGAGCCACTGGGCTTGGGCTGCCCCTCCGCCCAAGGCCAGCAGGGCACCCACGAGTAAACGGCCCCAAACCCGCACCCGGCGCAGGGCTGGGAACACACCGCGGATGGCCGCGGCCGGCTTCAAATCATTCGGTTTCATGGTTTGCGGAACAGATACCAATCAGGCTGGGGATTCAAGCGCTGCAATCCCGCCAGCGGCTGGTCATTCGCCAGGCCGCCAAACAACAACAACTCGCTGCCCGACCACGCGGCCGCGGAACTGCGGCGCGGCTGGGGACCTCCAAGGCCGCTCAACGGCCGCCAGCGATCCGCCGCCGGATCATAAGCGGCGCCGTCGCCAGCGGTCCCCGAGGAAATCTCACCGCCAAAGACCAGCATTTCCCGGCCCGTCCAGACGGCAGCGTGGTCGGCCCGCGGCGCCGGGGCGTTGGCGGCTGAAATAGCTGACCAACCATCCGAGACCGGATCGTAGGCAGCCCCATCCCCCAACAGAGTGGACCCGCTTTTGCCCCCCCAAACCAGCAGTTTGCTGCCAGTCCACACCGCGGAATGACCACTGCGGCCGGCGGGAACCTTGACCTGGGTGACGGCGCGCCAATTGGCCGGCAATCCGTTGGCCCCAAAAGCCAGCAAAGCCCCGGAAGCCAGGGCGCCCGACTCATTCACGCCGCCCCAAATCAGCACGCCGCTGCCAGTCCATGCCGCGCCGGCGCCTTTGCGGGCAGCGGGCGGATTGGCCAGGTTCAAGGCGCTCCATTGGTCCGCCACCGGATCATAAATACCGCCGTCGCCCAGCAACCCGTTCAGGTTGCGCCCCCCCCAAATCACCAGGCGACTGCCGGCCCAGACCGCCACGTGATCCGCCCTGCCCTCCGGCGCTCCGCTGGTATTCATGGCGGACCAAGCCTGGAGAGCGGGCTTGTAGCGCCCGCCCGTCTTGAGGAAAGCGCCGCCACCGTAACCGCCCCAAACCAGCATTTCCTGTCCGCTCCACAAAGCGGTGTGCAGGCCGCGCGGGGCCGGCGCGTTGAGGGTGGAAACCGCCTGCCAGGCGTCTGCATCCGGACGATAAACACCCCCGGAAGCAGTTTCACCGCCATCACCCAGTATCCCGCCCCAAACCAGGAAACTGGACCCGGTCCACAATCCGCTGTGCCGGGACCTGGCTGAGGGCTCCCCGTCCGCCAGGCTGGTGCTCCAACCGGGAGACGGGAGGGTGGCCATCATCTGGTATCCTTGGGCAAGGAAGCCGGCATCGGCCGGGTCGGTGGAGGAAAGGGTAATCCCTGCTACCGGTGTTCCGCCACCCTGGTTGGTGAGCGAGCTGACTTGCGCGGAAAGGGCCTGCACCTGGGCAGTCAAGGCGGCAACCTGGGAACTCAGGGAGGCGGTCAACTGCGCCGCCGCCGAGGCGGACAATTTGGCGGGGGTGATGGCCCCGTCGGCGACCGCTGCGGCCATCAATGCATAGCCGGCGGCCCCGATGGGCTGGTCCGGCGCCAGGCGCTGCCCACCGTGCACGCCATCGTTGGCCCAGATCCGCAGGCAAACCGCGGGATTCGTGAACACCCAGGCGGGCAAGGGCGCCATGCCCGGCAGGTTGGTGTCGCCCAGGTAAACCGAGAACAGTCCGGCATTCACCGCCAGGCTGACGCTGGAATCGGGTTGATTGTCGGCGTTCGTGTCCGGGGAACTGAGCCAGTAAACCGTTGCTCCGTTCCCGCTCACCAAAGCGAATTTGAACTGGCCAACGCCAGTGAAATTAGTGCCGCCAACCGCCAGCCGCCCCTGATAACTGATCAGGCCGGGCACCTGGGCAGCCGCCGGGCAGACCAGCAGAACCGCCCCGGCCAGGCAAAGCAGGGAACTGCGCCATGCGCGTTGGATGGTTTTTATTTTCATTAAATGCGATCCGGCAGCTGGTAGTCCGTGTTGTTCAACTTCCCTGGCCTTGCCTTAACCGTCCTTTAGGGATCAAGCCTCACCCCAGTATTATGGCCATTAAGGTAGAATAGTTTAACGGCCTTTTCCCATCCGCTATTCACACTACCCATTCAAAAAATAGCAATATGCGTTAATGCTTTTAATTCGACGCGCTAATATATAGGAACCGAGGGGAAGTGTCAAATATTTTGGCCAAGGAAAATCGCGACCTTGGCGGTCCGCCGGCAGCAACCCGGTCCAGCCCTGCGGGCGGCGGCCCAAATCCCTTGCGAAATCAGCCCTTGGGCGCCTTCATCCGCGGTGCTCCAGACCGCGAAAAACCTGGCTACCTGTAGTGAAAAGCGCGGCTTTTGCGCCGCCAATCCACCCGCGGTGGATCAAGACCGATCCGCCCCGGAGCGGAGCAGCGCCTCGGCATGGGTCCGGGCGGCCTGGGATTGGCCACCCAGCATGCGGGCCAGCTCCAGGACACGCTCCTCCCCCGCCACCGGCTGGAGGGTGGTGATGGTGCGGCCGGCCTGGGTCTGCTTGGTGACGACCAGGTGGGAGGAGGCGCTGGCGGCCACGGGCGCCAGGTGGGTCACGCAGAGAACCTGGCGCTGCCGGCCAATCTGGCGCATTTTCTCGCCCACCACGGGGGCGGTTTCCCCGCCGACATTGGCATCCACCTCATCGAAAACGAGCACGGGACTCTGGTCTTCAGCGGCCAGCACCGTTTTCAAGGCCAGCATCACGCGCGCCATTTCCCCGGAGGAAGCGATGGCCCGCAACGGGCGCACCGGCTCCCCCGGATTCGGGGCAAACAGGAATTCGATATTGTCCAAACCCTGGGAACTGAAGGCCATCCCCTCCGCCTTGGCGGAGGGAGTCTCCAGCTGGATTTCAAACCGGCTTTGTTTGAAGCCCAAATCCGCCAACTGCCGGGAAACGGCTTTGGACAAAGCGGGAACCGCCTTGCGCCGTTGGGCGGATAAGGCCTGGCCCATCCGCCACAATTGGACCTCCAGCGTCTGCAGGTCGGCCTCCAGCCGGGCAGCTTCCTCCTCGCGATGTTCCAGCTGTCCGAGCTTCTCCCGGGTATCCACCCCAAAAGCAATCACCGCCTCCAGGGTGGAGCCGTATTTGCGCTTCAAGGACTGAACCTGGTTGAGGCGGGCTTCCAGCTCCTGCAGGCGGGCGGGATCCAAGTCGATCCGTTCCACGTAGGTGGCGAGCTGGTGGTTCAGCTCCCGCCAGGCGGAAACCGTCTGTTCGTGGCTGTCGAAAAGGGCACCTGAGCCGGGATCCTGCCGGCGCAACTCCATCAAGAGCCTGCCCAAAGCGCCGGCCTGGGAAAGGAGCGAACCATCCGCCTCGCTTAAAATGGCCACCGCCTGCTGGCCGAGATCCAATAACCGGGAGGCGTTGTGGGCGCGCTGGTAATCCTGCTCCAGCTTTTCATCCTCACCCGGCTGGAGCCGGGCGGCCTCGATCTCCTGGGCCTGGTAACGCAGCAAATCGATCTGCCGCGCGCAGGCCTGGGCATCCACGATCAGGCCGGTCTTACGCTCCAGCAATTCCTGGCGGCGACGGACCTGGGCGGCAAAGGCCTCCCGTCCGGCCTCCAGCCGGCCAAAAGCATCGAGGATCTCCAACTGCCGCGCGTTATGCAGCAGCGATTGATGATCGTGTGGGCCATGGATATCCACCAGGGATTCCCCCAGCTCGCTTAAAACGCTCAAAGTGGTGGGCGATCCGTTGATGAATTGCCGGTTGGCCCCCGCCGCGGAAAAGACCCGTTTCACGACCAACTGGTTTTCCTCGCAAGCCTCCAAGCCGTTCTGCTCCAGGAACCGGGCCACCGGGAAAGGCAGGCGGCCGACCTCAAACACCGCTTCCACGGAACATTGTTCGCATCCGCCGCGGATGGCGCCCCGGTCGGCCCGCTGGCCTAAAATGAGGTTGAGGGCGCCGATGATGATGGACTTGCCGGCCCCGGTCTCACCGGTGATCACGTTAAAGCCCGGGTGCAGGTCCAGCGTCAGATCCGGCACCAAAGCCAGATTTTTAATGCGTAATGTTGTCAGCATGGCAGAATACGCGCTGGCTGAATGTGGCGGTTATGGTAAGTTTCGGCAAAGGAATTTTAAAGCATGGGCGAAAATTTAATACCGTTCAAAAAGCATGTGTTCGTTTGCACCGGCGAAGCCTGCACGCGCAATGGATCGGCGGCGGTAAAGGCCAGGATGACCGACGAGCTTAAAAACCGCGGCCTCCTGCGCAAAAAGAACGTCCCCGGCGATTTTATGTGCACCGAATGCTCCAGCGTCGGTTTTTGCGATATCGGCCCGGCCGTCCTGGTTTACCCGGATGGCGTATGGTATGCGCACGTGAAACCGGAGGATGTGCCGGAGATCATCGACTCGCACCTGCTCGGCGGCGTGGTGGTGGAGCGGTTGGTGCGCAACCGGGTGCCGGCGCAAGGCTAGCCATCCGCCGGTCCGCAGGCCCCCTGGCGCATGGCTTTCAACTTCACATTCCTCGGCACGGGCACTTCCCAGGGCGTGCCGATGATCGGGTGCGAATACCCGCCGGAATTCCTGGCCAATCCGAAAAACCACCGGCTGCGACCCTCCATTTATGTGGCCGCGGACCAAGCCCAGCTGGTGGTGGATACCACGCCTGAATTTCGGCTGCAGGCGCTGCGTCAAAACCTGCGATGGCTGGATGCGGTGCTCGTAACTCACGGCCACGCGGATCACATCATGGGCATGGACGACTGTCGGCGGTTTTGCGATCTGCGCGGCGGCACCCTGCCGGTTTATGCCACTCGCGATACCATGGACGCTTTGCTCCGGGTTTTCCCTTACGCGTTTGACGGCCGGGAAGTTCCCAAAGGCTATTTCCGGCCGGAGCCGCGCGTGATCGAAGGGCCGTTTCGCCTGGGGAGCCTGGAAATCCTCCCCCTGGCGCTGCCGCATGGCGCGAATGGCAGCACGGGATACCTGTTCAGCCAGGGCGGCCAAAAGAAGCTGGCCTATTTGACGGATTGCAAACGGGTTCCCGAGCCCGCCTTGGAACAGGTGCGGGAGGTGCCGGTGGTGGTACTCGATGCCCTGCGCCGCAAACCACACCCCACGCACATGAGCCTGGACGAGGCCCTGGCCACCGCGCGGCGGATTGGGGCGGAGCGAACCTATTTCACGCACCTGACCCACGAATATGACCACGACGCAGATCAAGCGGAAATGCCGCTGGGAGTGCGCCTGGCCCATGACGGATTGACAGTGAACATCGATTAACGAAATAAACGAACATGAAGAAATTGCATTGGATTTTGGCCTGGATCGCCTGTGCCACCGCCCTGGGGGCGGCTGAAGACGGCAGCCAGGTGGTGGTGGTTTACAACAGCGCCATGCCTGCCTCCCGCCAGGTGGCGGAATACTACGCCCAGCGCCGGGGTGTTCCCGCCAGCCAGCTGATCGCTTTGAAAACGCCCGAAACCGAGGCCGTGTCCCGCAAGGAATTCCAGGAACTGATCCAAACCCCGCTGCTGCAGACGCTGGAAGAACGAGGCATCTGGACTTACCGCAGCGAGCTGCTCCCCGCCACCAACGGCCCGGCCCGGCAGATCCACCGGCTCGTCAATTCCAAAATCCGCTACGCAGTGCTCTGCTACGGGATGCCCACGAAGATCCTGAACGACACGAACCTCGTGGAAACCGGCAGCGACAAGGTGCGGCCCGAACTGCGCGGCAACAACGCGGCGGTGGACAGCGAACTGACCATGCTGCCGTGGGCCAAAACCGGTTATTACCTGTTCAGCTTCATTCCCAATCCCTTCCACGGCGCCACGAATTCAGCCCTGTTCCACCCCACCAACAATATCCTGATGGTCAGCCGGCTGGACGGCCCCTCTCCCCAAATCGCCAAACGCCTGGTGGACCTGGCCCTGCAAGCGGACCGCGATGGCTTATGGGGCCGGGCCTATTTCGACGCCCGGGGCACCACCGACGCCTCGCTGCAAACGGGGGAGGAATTCATGCGCAACGCCGCCGCCGTCACCACCCGGCTCGGTTTTGAAACCATTCTGGACACCCAGCCCGGCACCTTTGGCACCGGGTTCGCGATGAGCCAGATCGCCTTTTACGCGGGTTGGTACACCAACATCGTTTCCGGGCCGTTCACGCTGCCCAACGTGGAATTCATGCCCGGCGCCTTTGCCTATCACCTCTTTTCCTTCAACGCCGCCAACATCCGCACCGCCAATTCCGGGGCCTGGACCGCCGGCCTGCTGGAGAAAGGCGCCACCGCCACCTTTGGATTTGTCGATGAACCTTTCCTTCAGATGACGCCGGATGTGGGCATTTTCTGCCATCGATTCCTGATGGGCTTTTCCTATGGAGAAGCCGTCTGCGCGGCTCAAAGAACCTTTTCCTGGCAGACCATGGTGATCGGCGATCCGCTCTACCGCCCCTATGGCCTGCCGGCCCAGGAACGCCATGCGGCCCTGGCCCAGGCGAAAAGCACCAACCTGGTCTGGGCCTGCCTGCGGGTGGTGAACCTCAATGCCGCCACCGGGGCCAAGCTCCCGGAGATGATCGATTACCTGGAAAAACTGCCCGAAACCCGCAAAAGCGCCATCCTGCTCGAAAAACTGGCCGAACTGTATCACCAGCAAAAAGATTCCGCCAAAGCGGAAAATTATCTGAAGCAAGCGCTGAAGGCCGATCCCTCGCCGCAGCAAAAAATCCGCCTCTCGCTGACCCTGGTGCGCTGGATGGAGGAGGAACAGAACACCGCGGCGGCCTTCGCCTGCCTGCAGCAGTTCCCCAAGGATTTCCCCAAATACCCCGATTTGGCAAAAATCTACTATATGCTTTCCAATATGGCGGAGCGCCTGGGCAAAACCGCCCAAGCCGCCAAATATCAGGGTGAATTCAAACGCCTGAGCGGCCCGGGATCATAATCCCCAGCCCATGCCGCCATCCTCCGGGGGCACATTGGAACCGGGGCCGATGAACAGCCCTTCGCAAACGCTCAGCAGATAAAGCGGCTTCTCCTCGCGGGGCACCTGGATCACCCGGAAGGTGTAATAAGGGCTGTCGGTCTCCTTTTGGAAGTAGTATTGGATGGGCAACCCGCTCGCCAGGCACTCCTTCCAGGTTTCGTTGGGCTTGGGCACTGGGACTTGCTTGAGCACTTCATTCACGGAATAGCCGGCCACCTGCTCAACCGCCAGGCCGAAAAACGTGAGAAAACGGTGGTTCGTCCGCTCGACCACAAAATCGCCATCCAGCAAGGCGACGGCGGCGGGCAGGGCATCGAATATCCGCAGCCAGCGATCCCGGGCCAACCGGTTAAGGGCATGCTGGCGGGCATTTTCAATGGCCATGGCCGCATGGTCGGCCAGCATGCCCATCAGTTCCATGTCGGCCAAGGAAAAGGCGGATAACCGCTCGCTATCCAGGTTGATCACTCCCAGGGTTTTTCCCTGGCTGATGACCGGCACCGCCAGTTCAGAAGAAACCCCCTCAAACAGCGGGAAATAATGTTTATCGTTTTTCGTGTCCGCACACAAATAAGGCTGCCCCGTGGCGACCACCCAGCCAGTGATCCCCTCCCCGGCCCGTAAAATGCAGGCCCTTTTCTCCGGAGTCCACCGATCCCCAACCACGGCCGCAATGTGCAGAGAATTGGTTTCCGCGTTGAAAAGCATCAGGGATCCGTGGGCCGCCGATACCAACTCACAGGCTTTCTCCAGGATGATGTGCACGACCTGGTCCAAGTCATCGATCCGGCTATTGATCGCCATGACGATCTTCCGGAGTGCGGCCAGTTCGTTAACTTTCCGTTCCCACTCGCTTTTTTGCATTTGCATATGCCACGCCAACCATAGCACGGAATGAGAAAAGCAAAAGGGACGCAATTGGCAGGCCAACCCGGCGGCGGCAGATTCCCACCCTGGCCGGCGCTTTTGGGGAATGGGCCAGGCGGGGGTTTTTTACCAGCATCCAGTGGCTAGATGGTGGGGATCATGGTGCGGCGGCCTTCCATGAACTCGCGCACGACCCGGTTGGCCAGGCGCAGCTTTTCCGGGATGGTCAGGCCGGAGCGGGCATGCAGGAGGATCATGCAGATGCTTAAAACATCGCCGGTGCCGGCGGCGTGAACCGGTTCCGAGGCCAGGTCAGGCGGCTCGATAGTCAGGCTGCCAGCCGCAAAATACCCGGCGCCCCGGGCCCCCAAGTGAACCACCACCGCCTTCACCCCCCAATCAGCCAACTTTCCCAGCGCGGAATCGAGGTCCAGGCTATCGGTGAATTCGCACAATTCGCGAACATTGCCGTGGGCGAGGTCCACGAGGGGTAAAACCGCGCGCAATAGCTGTTTCCGTTCCGCAATGACGGAGGCCGGAGCGCAATTCCAATGGGGATCGAAGTTGATATCGAGGGAAGTCGCCAGCCCGCGGTGGCGGGCCTCGGCCAGTAAGCGCCGGTTGCCATCCTCCAGCATCGCCCGGGAAAACCAGACATCCGCCCGCAGCAGGTGGCCACAGCCATCCAAGGCCGAGAGATCAAGGTCCTCAAAGGTGAGGGATTCATTGTTGGGCAGGCGGCTCAGAAAATGACGCTGGCCGGAGCGATAGCCCAAGGCGATGGTGGTGCCAGTGGGGCAATCCGGATGGCAGGCCAGGTGGGCCTGGACCCCGTGCCGGGCCAGGGCCTGCCGCAGGCGTTCGGCGAGCGCATCGCAGCCGGCCTTGCCGACAAAGCGCACCCGGCCCCCCAAGGCCGCCGCCGCACAGGCGCTGTTGGCGCCGCCGCCACCGATGGTTTCGGTGAGGCCGGCCACGGTGGTTTCACCATCGCTGAGCAGAGCGGACGACACCGGCACGCCGTGCAATTTTACGTCCCGGTTGAGGTTGCCCACCACACAAAGGGGCGCCCCGGAAAAATCGATTTCTTCAGGCATGGCTTTTCAAATAATCGAGCACCTCAACCAACGCGGGCGCCGAGGGGCGACCGCCCGGACGTTGCACCGATAAACCGGCGGCAGTATTGGCGAGGCGCAGGACTTCATCCAGTTCCCAGCCCTGGAGCAGCCCATAGACGAACGCACCATGGAATAAATCGCCTGCCGCCGTGGTATCCACCGCGCGCACCGGCAAAGCCTCCAGCCAACCCTGGTGGTGGCCATCGTCAAACACCAATCCCCGTTCGCCCAAGGTGATGACCGCCGTTTTGCCGTTCCTTTCGCGCAGGCAGGCCACCTCGGTTTTCCAATTGGCCCGGCCAATCTCCCCACCCAGGATCTGGGTGGCGAACCGCTCTGAACAGACCAGATAATCCACCTGGCTGGCCAGGGTCCGGGTTCCCTCGCGTAACGAGCCGGCGTCCAGAACCTTGAGTGCCGTGGGGAAAGCAGCCATGGCCGCGAGTGAAGCGGACATTTCGTGGCCATCGAACAACAGGATGCGGGGGGCGCAAGGCACTAGTTCAGCCGCCGCCAAGGCCCATGGCGCGCCGGGCATTTTCCGATTGATGACGGTGCGGCTGCCATTGGCCCGGTTGGCCAGGATGAAGGATACCGGGGTGGAAAATCCAGGCCTTGCCTCCAGCAGCCGGCAATCCACTCCGGCCGCCTGGAATTCCTCCAATATCCGCTGCCCGTAGTCATCCTGGCCCACCACTCCCGCCATGGCCACCGGCACTCCCCACCGGCCCAGCAACCAGGCGGCATTGGCGGCCGGCCCGCCGCCGGATTCCACCAGCGCCTCCGTCTGAACCTTGGAATTCTCCGCCGGGAATCCATCCATTTGCATGGCCAGATCCCAGGTGGCATGCCCCACGCACAGGACCTCAACCTTCATCCAGAGAACCTCCCAAAGCCTGCCTGATCAGGGCCATCAGGAGGTGTTCCACGACCAGGTGGATGGCTTCCACCTGCGGGGTTGAATTCACCGGCACCAGGATGGACACCGTCGATTCCCGGTGCAAGGCGCCCCCGTCGAAGCCCACCAGGCTGATCGTGCTGGCACCAGCCTGATTGGCAAACTGCACCGCCCGGACGAGATCCGTCGAAAAACCTTTCCCGCCATGCACCGAGCACGCGATCACCACGTCTCCCGGCTGGAGCAACCCGCGTAGCAGGTTCGCAAACACCTCCGCCCGATCGGCGTCATTGGCCCAGGCCGTGTAGAGGCTGACGTTGTCGGTGAGGCAGCGGGCATCGAGCGGCCGCTGGCCGGGGGGAATGGCGAACTTGGCGAGATCACAGGCAAAGTGTTGGGCGGTGGAGGCCGATCCGCCATTGCCCATGGTGAAAACCCGGCCCCCGCGGCGCTGGCAATCCAGCAGGAGATCCGCCGCCCGCGCCAAGGCCACAGGCTCCAGTTTATGCAATAAATCTACCGACTGGCCGAGGAAACGGCTGATCAAGACCTGGTGCCCGGCAGGGATATCAGGCTCGCCGGTGGATTGGGAATGAGAAGTGTTCATGATTATAAACGCCGTTTTTTGCCGGTGCCGGGATCGGTCTGGGTCCACCATCCTTCGTGGCGGATGCCAGGGACAGCGGCGGGCAGCCAATAATGCCAGTGATACTGCCATAGGGCGCCCTCCAAACGCAACGGGCTGTGCATGGCATAGCCGCGCACCCCGGTCGTGATCTCTCCGGCCGAGGTACCCAGGAACCACCGGCTCCGGCGCCAGGAGGTGGCAGGATCGGGGCCGCTGTCATTGGCGGTGACCTCCATGATGCTCGGCCCCAGCCCGGGCAGCATCAGCATGCAGGTTTCGTGGCGGGGAGCCCAGGCGTTGAGGACCGGCACTCCCAGCAAGCGCCCAAAGCTCTCCATGGCGGCCGAGTAATTACGGCAGACCCCATAGCCCTGGCGGAGCACCCCGGGAACCGATTCATCCACCGGCTCGCGATAGTAAATGGCGCGACAGAGGGCGTCATGGGCCAGGCGCACCCGCCAGTAGGCATTGGTTTCGCCCCCCACCGCCCTCCCGATAAAAGCCTTAACCTCGGCGCTCTGTTCCCCGGCAATGGGGTGGAACGGCAGCGCATACGCCTGCTGGGCGGGCGAAAAAGCGCCACCCAGGCGGCGGGGATCCACCACCAGGCGCCGGTCAGCCACCCACATGGTGGTGGCAATTTCGCACCTCACACTCTGCCCGGCGGGCAACCCACCAAAATCGAGCATTGCCACCACATTGCCCAGATCATCCCGGAACAGCGCCCGGGGTTCGGGCTGGATCCTCAGTGCCAGGTAACGCTGCCCGGGCATTTCCAGAAACGGGATATGCTGCAGCACCACCAGGCTGGCCGCCGCTTGCCCGGAGGTATTGCGGTAGGTCATTTCAAATCCGGCCTCCCGCACCCGCCCCTGGCCGCCAATCCAGGCTCCCGAAGCAGGCATCGCAATCTGTACCAATTGGTTGCTGGCCTGGTTCAGCATCCATAGCGTGCCACCGTGGATGGCCAAACCCGTGACCGCACAACGTCCGCCATCGCCTATGGCAGCGTTGAATCCGCAAACCGGCAGGCCCCGATCCCGGTCGAACCGGATCAATTCCCCGGCACGGGCAAACCAGAAATAATCCCCCGCGTCAGCCAAGCCGGAAAGATGGTCATCAGGCGCCGGTTCAGACCCCATTAAATGCCCGGTCTCGGGATCCAGCCGATGCAGCAACCCCTGGTCCCAATCGACCACCAACAGGACATCCCGGCTGCGCCACAAGGCAGCGGGCACAAACGGAACCGCAAATTCCTTGAGCTTTTGCCCTGAGCGATCCAGGCGACAAAGGGTCCGGCCCTGGGCATCCGCCAGCCACAAAGTTTGGCCATCCTGGCAAAGGCCGGCCGGCCGCTCAGCCGTAATGGCAAAGGAACTGGCGACTTCACCGCTGTCCACCCGCAGGCAATAGATTTTTCGCTGCTCAGCACAGGCCACCCAGAACTGGCCGGCGTCAAGTACCAAGCCCGTTAATTGGCCGGCGGGCAGGCTCAAAACCCGGAGCGGTTTAAGCTGTTCCGGAAAATTATTGGTCAGCGCGGGTTTGAACTCAACCCGTGACCAGTTGAGGTCGGGGTGTTCCGGGAGCGTGACTTGCGGTCCATTTCCCGGAGCCGGAGGAAAAGCGAGGGAATCGAAGGCCGTGGCCGCCGATAATTGGAGACCGGCGCCCACCCAGAGGGCCAGGCTCTGCCACCAAACTGAGTTGAGCAATCGCATCGCCCCGGATGAGACCATGCGTCCGCCAGTGTGTCAAGCAACCGGGGTCATGGGCAGCAGTGATGCCGGCCAACCCGGTGGAGTCGATGCGGCCAACCCGCCGGAATTTACTCCCCTGGCGATCCGCAGCCGGAAATACCGCCTAGAATTTGGCGACCGCCACGGCTTCAGTCCAGCGGATCACCTGCGGGAAAATACCGATCAAAAGCATGGCGATCGTGGTGGTGAGCAGCACCAATTGGCCGGCCCAAGGAATATCGATGGCTTGAATCTTTTCCTGGCCTTCCTGGGGCTTGAGCAGATACATCCACTTGATGACGATGAGGTAATAATAGAGGGAAATGGTGGCATTAATCGCGCCGACGAACACCAGCCAATAGCTGCCCCGCTCGGCAGCGGCGGCAAACAAGTAAAATTTCCCAAGGAAACCGGCCAGCGGGGGAATGCCCGCCAGAGAAAACATGGCCAGCATCATCACGAGAGCCAGTTTGGGATTGGTTTCGGAAAGGCCAAGGTATTCACGCATATCCTCCTTGCCCGTGCCGGCCGCCACCAGGATGACCACACTGAACGCGGCCACATTGGAAAACAGGTAAACCATCAGGTAATACAGCACGGCCGTCATGCCCAGTTCGCCCGGGTGAGTGAGGCCGATCAGCAGGTAGCCGGCCTGGGCAATCGAGGAGTAGGCCAGGAAGCGCTTCAAATTGGTCTGATGCAGGGCAGCGAGGTTACCGAAGGTCATGGTCAGGCAGGCCAGAATGGCGGTCATTTGGACGCAATAATCGACCAGGCTGCCACAGGCCACGCTGATGACTTTGTAGTAGAGAACAAAACCGGCCGCCTTGGAGGCCACCGAAAGAAAAGCGGTGACCGTCACCGGGGCGCCCTCGTAGGTATCCGGTGTCCATAGGTGGAACGGCACGGCGGAGATCTTGAAACCAACGCCCGCCATCACGAGGGCCAGGCTGAACACGGTGAGCGGCGAGAACTGCAAGCGGGTCGCAATTTCGGCCAGATACAACTTGCCGGTCATACCGTAAATGATCGACAGACCATAAAGGAGCAACCCCGAGGAGAGCGCGGAAAAGAGCACATATTTGATCCCGGCTTCGGCGCTGCGCAGTTCCTTATGGTTGAGCGCCACCAGCAGAATCATGGGGATGGTGGCCAGTTCAAGCCCTACATACAAAAGGGTCAATTCCTGGGCGGACACCAGGAAACACATACCCGCCACGGAGAGCAGCAACAGCCCCAGGTATTCGCCCATCCGCTTGCAGGGCAGAATGCTCGAGACGGAGTTCCCGGGCCAGGAAAGCAGGGATATCAGCAAACCCGCGGTCAGAAACAATTGCTTGAACAAGGCCGCCGCCGGGCTGACCTGATAGACTCCGCCAAAGGCGGTATTCGCCGGGGCGTAGCTGGTGAAGGTCAATCCCAGGAGCGCCAGCAAACCCAGGCTGGTCACCAGCACCTCGGTGCGGCCGTCCTCTTTCTTGGGAAAGAGCAGGCTGATGGAAAAAACGATAATCGCGAGCGCAGTCAGCCCGAGTTCGTTGGCCAGGGTGATAAGTTGGGTCATCATTGTAAATTCGCCATAACCGGCGCCAGAGAGTATTCAATCAAGCGGATCATCCAGCCCGGGAAAATGCCCGCGAAGGCCAGCATGAAAATCAGGATCGCCAGCGGCACGCGCTCCATGAAATTGGCATCGGTCAGGTGCTCATGGTGCTCATCCTGGATGGGGCCATACAGCATGCGCGTCAAGGCCCGCAACATATAGACGGCCGTGGTGACGACGCTGGTCGCGACCAGGATGGTCAGAATCCGGTGGAACACCGAGTTCAGGGCAAAAGACCCCACAAAGACCTGAATTTCGGCAATGAACCCAGCCAGGCCCGGCAAGCCTAAACCCGCCATGCCGCCGATCATATAAGAAACCCCGAGGTAAGGCATCACCTTGAGCAACCCGCCCATTTGGGTGATGTAGCGGGTGTGGGTCCGGCCGTAAATCATGCCGATCAGCGCGAAGAACAGGGCAGTCATCAGGCCATGGGCGAACATCTGCACCACCGCCCCTTGGAAGGCCGTTTGGTTGAGCGTGGCCAAACCGAAAAGTACCAAGCCGCAATGGCTGACGGAACTATAGGCGGTGATATATTTCAGATCTGTTTTTTGGATGGCCACCAAGGCGCCGTAAAAAATATTCACCGTGGTCAGGATCATAAAGAAGGTGCCCCACATTTTGGCCCCTTCAGGCATCACATAAATCATCTTCAAGCAACCGTAGCCGCCGAGCTTCATCAACACCCCCGCGTGAAGCATGGAGACCGCGGTAGGAGCCGAAGCGTGGCCGTCCGGCGACCAGGTATGGAAGGGCCACAGCCCGCCGAGGGTGCCGAATCCAAAAAACATCACCGGGAAAAGCCACATCTGGGTGGAGACGGGGATTTTGGCCTGGGCGATGACCGAAAAATCGAAGCTATGTTTGCCCGCCTGGAAATAGAGTACCAGGATGCCCACCACGATCAGGGCCGAACCGCCCATGAGCATCAGGGTCAGCTTCATCGCCGAGTATTCCTTCGGCCCGGTCCCCCACAGCCCGATGAGCACATACATGGGCAGCACGGCCACCTCGTAAAAGAGGAAGAACAGGAAGAAATCATGCGCGGCGAACACCCCATACACACCGGTGACCAGCAGCAGCAGAAAGCAGAAAAATTCCTTCACCCGGTGCTCGTGCTGCCACGAAGCGAATACCCCGCAGAAAATGACAATCGACGTCAGCAGGATCATCAGGACCGAAATGCCGTCCACGCCCAAGTAATATTGGATCCCCAGCTTGCCCAGCCAGGTGAACCGCTCCTCGTAGCTTAACGACAAACCGGCGCCGGTATTGGGATTCGCGCCCGACCAGCCGATTTTACCCAGGTAATCCAGGCAAAGATAAATGGAGAGCCCCAGATTGATCGCCGTTGCCAGGAGGGCGGTGCGCTTAATCCAGGCGGTTTGCTTTTCCGGCAGCAAGCCAATGACAATGACCGCCAGAAAAGGAATCAAAATAATGGTGGTAAGCAAGCCCATGGTATCAGTCCTGTTTGATGCGCTTCAGAGGTTCGCTGCGGTTGAGGAGCTGCAACACAAATTGCCAGATGAACATCATGGCCACCAGCCCCAGCCCGGTAAACGCGAGTGTCCATCCCACAGTGCCCCCGATCTGCCAGACGATGGCCCCCAGAATTACGGCCCCGGAGATGCTCCAAAACAGGTAAGTTTGCAGGCGGCCCGTGACCGAACTGCGAACCTTGTTACCAGCCAGCAGGGTGGTTTGCGCAATCCAATCCATGCTGCCGTCGACCAGGTGGCGGTCGAACCAGGCAAACGGAGCGCTGATGAAACGGAAGATGACGCTTTTGGTGAAAAACAGGTAAAGCTCATCAACATAGAACTTGTTGTAAACCAGCTTGTGCAGCGGGCCAAAAGCGAAAGCGATTTTGCCCGGGACACCATTCGGGTGGAAATAGAGGAGAAACGCCAGGGCGATACCCGCCAAGCCCATGGCCGAGGCGGGACCGGCGATCCACCAATTGATGCCATGGTGTTCCAGGTGACCGATGCTCACGCCATGGTGTTCCAGTTGACCGATGCTCACGTAGTGGCTGAAGGGAACCAAGCCGAGGAATACCGAGGGCACCGCCAGCACCATCAGCGGGAAGGTCATCGAAAGGGGAGACTCATGGGCGTGCTCAAAACGGTGCATATCCTTCGGATAGCTCCAGAAAGTCATGAAATACAGGCGGAACATGTAAAACGCGGTCAATCCAGCGACCAGCATGGCTACGGCAAATACCACGTAGTGCTCCCCGTTCCAGGCCGCCGCCAGGATTTCATCCTTGGAGAAAAAGCCGGACAGCGGGGGAACCCCGGCGATGGCCAGGCAGGCGATCAGGAAAGTGGCGTGGGTGATGGGCAGTGGGCGGCGCAAACCACCCATGTCGCGCATGTCATTGCTATGCACGGCATGGATCACGCTGCCGGCGCCCAGGAACAGCAGGGCTTTGAAGCAGGCATGGGTGGTCAGGTGGAACATGCTGGCGGTGAAGCCCAGAGGATTATCCATCGTGGCCACCCCCAGGGAAAGCATCATGTATCCCAACTGCGAAAGGGTTGAAAAGGCCAGCACCCGTTTGATATCGAACTGGGTGGTGGCAATCACCGCCGCAAACAACGAGGTGAAGGCGCCAATCACCATCACGGTCATCAGGCCGGCCTCGGTCGCGGCATACAGGGGGAACAACCGGGCCACCAGGTAAACCCCGGCAACCACCATGGTGGCCGCATGGATCAAGGCCGAAACCGGCGTGGGGCCTTCCATGGCGTCCGGCAGCCAGATATGCAGCGGGAACATCGCGCTTTTGCCGGCCGCCCCCGCGTAAACGAGGATGGCGCTCAAGGGCAATACGCTCACCCCGAGCAACGGGAGCCGGGTTTGTTCCAGGTTCTTGATCGTTTCCGGTGAGGTCAGATATATGAAATCGAAACCCTTCCCGTAATAGCCGATGACGAGCAGGCCCAGCAGGAAGCCGAGGTCGGCGAACCGGGTGACAATGAACGCCTTCTTACAGGCGGCCACCGCCGAAGGTTTGTTCCAGTAGAACCCGATCAACAAAAACGAACTCACGCCCACCAATTCCCAGAAAATGAAGATCTGCAGGATGGAGAAGGACAACACCAGACCGAGCATGGAAAAGGTGAACAGGTTCAGGCAGGCGAAAAACCGGGGATAGCCCGGATCGCCGTGCATGTAGCCTTGGGAATAAACATGGATGAGGAAGCTGATGGTGGTGACCACCAGGATCAACAGCACGGATATATTATCCACCAACACGCCCATGTTGCCGATCAGCGTGGGCGAAAACCGCAGCCACTCAAATTTCAAGGGCACCAAAGTGCGGCCCAAATTGGCGGTGAAATATTCCCAGCCGGCACCCCAACTCAACACCATGCTGGCGCCAATGGCGAGGATGGCCAGGCTGGAAGCCGGGCGTTCCCCGGATTTCTGCACGAAAAGCCCCACCACCAGGAATCCCAAAAAGGGGAGCAGCGGAACCAGCCACAAATGATCAATGAACCAAAATCCAGTACTCGTCATGTTTTATTTCCCCGTTTAGTTTTTCAAGCTGTCGGCATCCTGGACGTCCAACTGGTTTTTGTGCCGGAACAACGCGATGATGATGGCCAGCGCTATGGCCGATTCCGCGGCCGCCACCGCAATGATGAATACCGGGAAAACTGCCCCGCCGACATCGCCTTCGTAAAGAAAATGGTGGAAAGCCACGAAATTCAACGCAGCGGCGTTCAAGATCAATTCCACGGACATGAGCATGGCGATCAGGTTGCGGCGCGTGAGCATCCCGTAGAGGCCGAAGCAAAACAGCAACGCTGAAAAAACCAAATATTGGCTGAGAGTAGGTCCGATCATGGCAATTCCTTTTGGCCGTTCACCGGGGCTTGGGTCTGGCCGGCGATGGTGATGGCACCAATCAAGGCGGCCACCAAGACCAGCGAGATGACCTCAAACGGGAGAATGAAACCTTCCTTTTCCGTGGACAACAAAGCCCGGCCGTAATCCTTCACGGAGGCAGCCTGGGCATTCTGGGAGGCACTGGTGAAGCTGTGGGAATCCAAAGCCCAAACCGTAATCCCAAAAAACACCGCCAGCACGAATCCGGCGGAAAGCTTCCGCCACCGGTCCGCCTTTTGAAAGGTCTTTTCGGTGACATCCGCCACCAGCAGGACGACGAAGACAATCAGAACCACGATGCCCCCCACGTAAACCATGATCTGCACGGCAGAAAGGAACTGGGCGTCCATGAGCAAATACATGCCCGCCACGCCAAGCAGCACCGCGATCAAGCCGATGGCACTGCGGAACAAGTTATGTGCGGAAACGACAAACAGCGCACTATAGAGAATAAACGCCGCTAAAATGTAAAAGAATACGTTGGCCATCATACGTTGCCTGGGGGATTAGGGGCGGGGGCACCCGGGTTGGGAACGGGATTCTGGGCGGGAGCCGGAGCGGCCGGAGCCGGGTTGGCTTCCACCGCCGGTTTATCCCCGGGGGGACGATAATCGGCATTGAGGATTTGCACCAATTCATCCCGGCTGAAGACCGCCGTTTCAAACTGTTGGCTCATGTGCAAGCCGTCCGATTTGCACGATTCCACGCACAACCCGCACAGGGTGCAGCGGTCGAAACGATACTCGTATTTCGCCAACTTCCATTTCTTCGTGACGGGATCCCGCTCCCGGTCCACGGCGATCGATCCGTTGGGACACGCTTTGACGCAAATGCCGCAGGCATTGCAATTGTATTCGCCCGTGCCGGCATCCTGGGTCAAGGCGATCCGGGTGCGGGTACGGGGCGGAATGATCAACCGGTCCCGGTTCTCGGGGTATTGCTGGGTGATCACTTTGTCGAAACGCATGAAATAATACAGCGTCATGGTCATCCCCGACAACAGCCCTTTGATCCCATCGATGCTTTTACGCAAGATATTCATGGACTAGTCCTTGGATTAAAATTTATTGAAAAAGAAACCCCCATAAGCGGCCAGCACTGCGCCCACACCCAGGTTGATCAGGGCCAAAGGCATCAGGTACTTCCATTCAAACCGCATCAACTGGTCCACCCGCAAACGGGGGAAGGTCCAGCGGAACCACATAACCACGAAAACCAGGGCAAAGACTTTGCCGAAGAACCAAACAAACGGGGGAACCAGGTCGAAAATGCCGTTCAGGGCGGTCATGTCGCCAATGTGGAACGGCATCCACCCGCCAAAAAATACGGTGGCTGAAATCGCGCAAACCAGAAACACGTTGATGAACTCCGCGAGGAAAAACATGGCGAACTTGATGGCCGAATATTCCGTGTGGAACCCGGCGGTAAGCTCGCTCTCACCCTCGACGATATCGAACGGGGTACGATTACATTCCGCCGTGGAAGCAATGGTGTAGATGAGGAAGGCTACAATCCCAATGCCATGGGCGCGCCAGATCCACCAGCCATTGCGCTGCGATTCGACGATTTCCTTGAAATCCAAGGTACCGGCAAATATCAGGATGGCCAGCAGGGCGAGTACCGCCGACAACTCGTAGGAGATGATCTGCGCACCAGCCCGCATGGCGCCCAGCAATGACCATTTGTTGTTGCTGGCCCAACCGGCCGCCAGGATGCCAAACACCCCGAGCGAGGAGATGCCCAGGATGAAAAGGATGCCGACATTGAAATTGACCGCCTGGATGCGGGGCGCGAAGGGGATGAAACTCAAGGAGACGAAGGCCGCCACAAAACAGACCAGCGGGGCCAGATTAAAAACAAAGCGGTCAACATCCTGCGGCGTGATGCACTCCTTGGTCAGCAGCTTGATCGAGTCCGCCACCGTCTGGAAAATGCCGTGCGGCCCCACGCGCATGGGCCCCAAGCGCTGCTGCATATGGGCCGCCACCTTGCGTTCGATGTAAATCAACACCATGGCCAGCACCGAAACAAATCCCGCCAAAACGCCCGCTCCCACCAGCATCTTGACGATCTCCACAAGGAGCGGATTGTGCAGATGTTGCTGCAGCCAGTTGGTCAGCCACTCGACCATCGAATCGGTTTTATAGATGAAATTATTCATGGAACGGATGAATCAACGGTCAATGTCCGGCACCACTACGTCGAAGGTGGACAGCACCGTGACGATGTCCGCCACGCGCCAGCCCTTGATGATCTCCGGGAAAGCGGACAGGTTGGAAAAACAGGGGGTCCGGATCTTCACCCGGTAAGGTTTCGGCGAGTCGTTGCCAACCAGGAAAAAGGCGATTTCACCCCGGGCGGTTTCCCCCCGCGCCATATACCGGCCTTTGGGGATTTTCAGCGTAGGTGGCAGCTTGGTGCGGACCGGCCCTTCCTTGGGCATCTGGTCCAGCGCCTGGGTGATGATCTTGAGGCTCTGGCGCATCTCCTCCAACCGGACGATGTAACGGGCCCAGCTATCCCCTTCCGGGGAGACTGCGGTACGGAAATCGAATCGCGGATAAACACCGTAGGGATGGTTTTTGCGCAGATCGTAATCCACGCCGCTGGCGCGCAGCACCGGACCGGTGCACCCGTAGGCTTTGGCCCGGTCGGCCGGCAGGATCCCCACCCCCTTGGTACGCTCCTGGATGATGACATTGCCCGAAACGAGCGTTTCGTATTCCTCGATGATCGGCTTGAAATACTCAACGAAACGCCGGGTCTCCCCCTCGAATTCCCCAGTGACATCCTGCGTGACGCCACCTGGGCAGATGTAATTCATCGTAAGCCGGGAGCCGCAGCTTTTCTCAAAGATATCGTTGATCATCTCCCGATCGCGAAACCCGTAGAGGAAAGGGGTGAACGCGCCCAGGTCCATCCCGAATACCCCCCACCATAACTGGTGCGAAGCAATGCGGGTCAACTCGGACATGATCACGCGCAGGTATTCGGCCCGCTCCGGCACCGCGATACCCAAGGCCTGCTCCACGGTCATGGACCAGGCCCAGTTGTTCATATGGGCGGATAGATAATCCAGCCGGTCGGTCAAATGCGTGATTTGCACCGCCGTCTGCGCCTCGGTCATCTTTTCGATGCCCCGATGCACATAGCCCAAATGCGGGGTCAATCCCAGCACGGTTTCGCCGGACAATTTGACGATCATCCGCAGGACCCCGTGGGTGGACGGGTGCTGCGGCCCCATGTTGATGAAATAGTCCTGGTAGGTCGGGGACTTGGCCTTGGTGTCGGTGGTCGGTGCGCTCATGAAAAACTCGCTTAATAGGGACGCTTGATCACATCATGAACCGTGTCCACATAATCCTTGCGGAGGGGATATCCCTGCCAGGTGTCGTCCAGCAGGATGCGCCGCAGGTCGGGATGACGGTCGAAGCGGATGCCATACATGTCGTAGATCTCGCGCTCCTGCCAATCAGCGGCCGCCCAAATATCGCTGACCGTCTCAATCCGGGCCACCTCCCGTTTGATATCCGTGACCACGCAGAACTCCCGGTCCTGGCTGAAACGGGTGACCACATAATTCAACTCAAACCGGTTTTCCGCCGGGTAATCCACGGCCGTGATCAAAATGAGGTAATCGAATCCGGCGGCCTGTAATTTCCGGCAAACCTCCACGATGGTTTCCGAGGCTACCCGGAAGGTGGGAAGTTTCCCGACATTCTCAAGCGCCGCGCCGGGGCCCAGGATATTTAGGATCTCCAACTGAAACGGATCCGGTGCGGCCGGGACCGGCGCTGGGGCCGGAACCGCCGGCGGAACGGGCTGGTTGGGTGGGGGTGACGCTGCTTCGCTCATCGATGGTCAAACTCCTTTTCGGGATCCATCACCACGTGTTCGAATGGGAATGGAGGTAAAACATGCGGTTTGCGGGTGGCAACCGACTCGGTCCGGATTTTCTCCTGCAGTTTCATCAACGCATGGATCAAGCTTTCCGGACGGGGTGGGCACCCGGGCAGATACACATCCACCGGGATCACCCGGTCCACGCCTTTTACCACCGAGTAACTGTCATAATAAAACGGACCGCCGCTCACGGCGCAGGCGCCCATGGCCAGCACCCACTTGGGCTCGGGGATTTGCTGGTATAGAATCCGCAAACGGGTGGCCATTTTAAAGCAGATCGTTCCCGCCACGACGATCATGTCCGCCTGGCGGGGAGTGGCACGGGCCACCTCAAAGCCAAACCGCGACCAGTCGTGCCGGGAGGCACCGGTGGACATCATCTCGATGGCACAGCAGCTCGTTCCGAACGTCAACGGCCAGAGCGAGTTGGAACGTGCCCAATTGAGGAGCGTATCCAGCGTGGTCAGCAGGAATCCACCATCCGGCATGGGCAGCCGGTGGCTGGGCAGCAAACCTTCCCCATGCCCGGTGGGAGCGGGTGCGCTTCCAGCAGCAGGGTCTGTGGGATGAGCATGATCTAGTGCCATACGAGATATCCTTTCCGCCAGGCAAACACGAGGCCGAAAACCAAAATCAGCAGGAAAATGACCCCCTCCACCAAAGCCAGTGGGCCGATCTCACGCAGCACCACCGCCCACGGGAAGAGGAACAGTACTTCCACTTCAAACACCAAAAACAGCAGGGCGAAAATATAGTAACCTACGTTGAACCGGACCCAGGCGGAGCCGTAGGGCACCTCGCCGCATTCATAGGCCGAGTTCTTCACGTTTTCCGGATGATCCGGCGCCAGCAGGCGCGAGAGGAAAAATCCTCCCAGCACAAAGACCACGCCTACCAGGGTCATCACCGCCAAATATAACCAATCCATAAAATATATTGTTTGGCCGTCCTGAGAACAGCAGGGGCGTAATATGTCACTGCCCCCGGATTAGGACAACAGAATTATGAACCTTAATGCGTTTTATTAATATTGATTGAAATACCCCTAACCCTGATAAGGAATAATAATTTCCAGCCGGATTGCACGCTTTTTTTCAAACTGTTTCCCGGCAGGCTATCCCGGGGCATTTTCCTGCAGGCTTATGAGAAAAATCCATCCGCCGGATACTTTGCCCTAAGACCACAAAAACCCGCCTCAACCCAATATGCCTTGCACCACTTCGGAGGGTTCGGTCCCGGTCAGGCGCTGGTTCAAGCCTTGGTAGGGGAAAGTCAACCGCTGGTGGTTGATGCCCAGGCAGTGAAGTATGGTGGCATTGAGGTCCCGGATATGGACCGGATCCTTGACAATGTTATAGGAGAAATCGTCGGTTTCGCCATGGACAACTCCCCCTTTTACACCGCCGCCGGCCATCCACATGGTGAAACAGCGCGGATGATGGTCGCGGCCGTAATTGTCCCGGGCCAGCGCCCCCTGGCAATAGATGGTGCGGCCGAATTCGCCGCCCCAGATGACGAGGGTATCCTCCAGCAAGCCGCGTTGTTTCAGATCCTTGATCAAGGCCGCGGCAGGTTGGTCCATATCCTTGCACTGGAGGGGCAGGTCGCGAGGGAGATCGTTGTGATGGTCCCAATCACGGTGAAAGATCTGGATGCACCGTACATCGCGTTCGGCCAGGCGGCGGGCCAAAAGGCAGTTGTAAGCGAAGGAACCCGGTTTGCTCACCTCCGGCCCGTACATTTCAATAATGTTTTTGGGTTCCTTGGAAAGATCCACCAAGTCCGGCACCGAGGCTTGCATGCGGAAGGCCATCTCGTATTGGGAAATACGGGCCATGATTTCCGGAGCCTGGGACTGCTCAAACTCATGCTGGTTCAGCGCGTTGACGGCAGTGAGAAGGCGCCGGCGGTTGTCGCGGGTGACACCCGGGGGATCCGTCAAATACAGGACGGGATCGCCCTTGCCCCGCAGGGCCACACCCTGGTATTCGGCGGGCAGGAATCCCGAGCCCCACAGGCGGGCGAACAAAGCCTGGGCATCCCGCTTGGAGGGCCCCTTGCAGGTCATCACGATATAGGCCGGAAAATCCTTGTTCACACTACCCAGGCCATAGGCCACCCACGCCCCCAGGCTCGGTTTCCCTGGCAGCTGGAATCCGGTTTGGATGAAGGTGATGGCCGGGTCATGGTTGATGGCGTCGGTGTTGACAGTCTTGATGATGGCGAGGTCATCCACCACCCCGGACAGATGCGGGAGCAATTCGCTGACCCAGGCGCCGGATTTCCCGTATTGCTTGAATTGATACATCGTCGGCACGATGGGGAACCGGGTCTGGCCCGAGGTCATGGTGGTGAGCCGCTGGCCGTTGCGGATGGACTCCGGCAAATCCTTGTCATACTGATCGGCCATCTTGGGCTTGTAATCCCACATGTCCAATTGGGAAGGAGCCCCGGACATGAACAGGTAAATCACGCGCCGGGCCTTGGGCGCGAAATGCGGCAAGCCGGGCAGCGGCTCGTTATTGCGCAGGCCCCTCGCCAGGAGCTTCTCCGGGCAAAGCGAAGCCAGGGCAGCAGCGCCGACCGACCACAATGAATGGCCCAGGAATTGGCGCCGGTTGAGATGGATAGGATCGTTGGGATGGAACATGGCAGATCAGTTGTTGGTGATGGTTTCGCTCAGGTTCAGCATGGCATTGGCCACCAAGGTCCAGGCGGCCAATTCCGGCGCCGGGATGGTTTCATCCCAAGCCCCGCCGGGAGCTTGGAGTAATTTCCGGGCGGACTCCCCGTTCTGCTGGTATTCGGCCAGGTTGGCCTGATAAAGGGAGCGGAGGATTTCACACTCCCGCGGATCGGGATGCCGGGCGGTGACCAGCCGGAAGCCAAAGGCCAGGCGTTGATCGAGCGTGCCGCCCCCCTCGCGCCAAATCCGTTGCGCCAGCTTCAAAGCCGCCTCCACATATTGGATGTCGTTGAGCAGCGCCAGGGCTTGCAGCGGCGTGTTGGTGCGTTCCCGGCGGACCCGGCAGGATTCGCGGGAAGGAGCATCGAACGTCACCAACGAAGGCGGCGGAGCGGTCCGCTTCCAAAAGGTGTAAAGCGAGCGCCGGTAAAGCGCCTCGCCGGAATCGGACTGATATTTGGCGGTGGTGCTCGTGGGGTAGGCCACCGCCTCCCAAATACCCTCCGGCTGGTAGGGGCGAACCCCCCGGCCCCCCTGCTTTTCCACCATCAGCCCGCTCACGGCCAGCACGCTGTCGCGGATCACCTCGGCATCCAGGCGATAGCGCGGGCCATGGGCCAGGAGGCGGTTTTCCGGATCCTGCAGCTCAGGCCGCACCCGGGAGGATTGGCGATAGGCAGCGGAAGTAACCAGTAAACGGTGCAGGTGCTTCACATCCCACCCGCTGGCTACAAAATCGGTCGCCAGCCAGTCCAGCAACTCAATATGGCTGGGCGGCTCGCCCTGCGACCCGAAGTTTTCGGTGGTCTTCACCAAGCCGACACCGAAATGGTTGTGCCAGAACCGGTTCACCGCCACCCGGGCCGTCAGCGGATGCTTGGGATCCACGAGCCATTGGGCCAGGCCCAACCGGTTGCGGGGTGCGCCCTGGGGCAGACGCGGCAGGACCGAGGGAACCTCGGGGAAAACCTGGCTGCCTTTATTATCGTAGGCGCCCCGGATCAGGATATGGCTTGCCCGTGGCTGTTTGAGTTCGCGGGTGATCAGGCTGCGGGGAATGGAGGCGTCGAGTTGGTCCCGCTCCCGGCGCAGCCCGGCGACTTTCTCATGCAACGGATCGAACACCGGCCGGGTGCCGCCGTAAATATGTTCCAGGAAATGCTCCCGGATCTGCTTCTGCTGCTCGGCGGACCGCTTGGCGGGTTCCTGCTTGATGGCCTGCCGAACCGGGTCCGGCACGCTGGGCGTATTCATTTCCCGCTGCCATTGGTCCCACACCGCCAGGGATTCGAAGGGCTGCCGGGCTTGCGGCAGCCGGGAAACCAGGCCAGCCCGGTCCCAATAAACCGTGCCGCCATGCTGGGTGAAGGCCCAGCCATTGATCAACGCCCCGGGCGCCAAACCAACCTGGCTGGCGTCCACCTCCAACCGGATCCAGCGGCCGGCCTCCGGCAAGGATCCAGCCGCGAAACGCCCGGGAGAATTGGTTGTGCCCATATCAATGAGATCCTCACCCCAATACGCCCGATGGTCCCAGCCACCGGAGTTGAATTGCAGCATGACGGCCTTGGGCGGATTCAGCGGATCAAGGTAAACGTAGGCGAACAGTTTATCGCCCTTGCCTACGCGGAGCGGATGCCGGGCCTCAGTGAAGAAATGCTGGGCGGTTTTATCGGAGGTCTGGGAATGGGCACAGCCGCCGCTATAAACCGGATGCGAACCGCCCATGGTGAAATTCCAGGCGCTCTCATCTTTGGACGGCTGGGCGCCCTCCGGCAGGGAGTCATCGATCCAGATGAATTCCTTGGGCGCCAAGTTCTGGGCTTCCTGCGGGGTGAAGGGATCCTGATAGTCCACCGCGGCCACCCCGGCCCGGATCACCCGTTCCACGTTCTCGATTTGCCGGGCGTAATCGGCCAGTTGCTGCTCCTGCTGGGGCGTGGAGAGTTTGACCACCGGGGGCGGCAGCAAGGCATTGCCATCCATGGGATCCTCATCCAGGTTGTTGAAAAGGCGTAGAGCTGGTAAAATTCACGCTGGGGCAGCGGGTCGTATTTGTGGTCGTGGCAGACGGCGCAACCCGCCGTCAGCCCCATCCACACCGTGGACATCGTTTCCGCACGATCCACCGCGTAACGGGCGGCAAATTCCTCGGGGATGGCCCCACCTTCGCTGGTGGTGACATTGCAGCGGATGAATCCCGTGGCCACCAATTGGTCCCGGGTGGGCGCGGGAAGCAGATCACCAGCCAATTGCTCAACCGTGAACCGGTCGAAGGGCTGGTTCTCATTAAAGGCTTTGACCACCCAGTCCCGGTAAGGCCAGATGGAGCGTTCGTTGTCCAGATGCAAGCCGTGGGTGTCGCCGTAGCGCGCGCCATCGAGCCAGAAACGGGCCAGGTGTTCACCGTAGCGGGGAGACCGCAGCAGGCGCTCCACCCATCGATCATAGGCGTCCGGCGCACGATCCGCCAAAAACTGATCCACTTCCGCCGGGGT
>CAIMWS010000428.1 GCA_903845125.1 uncultured Verrucomicrobiota bacterium | reverse complement strand
TTGAACTGGACCTTCATGGGGGGACCGGCATGGATCTGGAAGGCCAGGATGCCCGATTTGGCGGCCTTCGACTCCTGCTCATCGGTGATGTCGGCGGTCATTTTGCCATTGATGAAATGCTGGAGGTGGTTGCCTTTAGCGATGATCACGTAATCGTTCCAACCATTCACATGGATGGCCTGCTGGATCGCCTTGGAATCGCCCACCGATCCCGTGACTTCGACCTTGTGCGCGCCTGGTTTGGTGGGATCCTCTTTGATCGTCACTTTTTTGCCGCGCTCGCACAGGATGCCCCGGCCACCTTCCTCGTAGAGGATGCCCGAATAAGTCGTCCCCACCTCAAAATCCCCCTGGTAGCCATGCACCACGAAATTGCCGCGGTTCTTGCTGCGGTATTGCAGCCCGGAGTTGCCGAAATCGCCGGTGAATTTATAGGAAAACCGCAATTCGAAATCGTCCACTACGAGATCCTTGCCGTTTTCCTGGGCGATGAGGAAGTTGTTGCCTTGGGCCGGATTTTCCTTGGTGGTGACGCCGGTGATGACGCCCTCTTCGACCGACCAATGATTCAGCCGGCCGGCCCAACCGGCCAGGTCTTTCCCGTTAAACAGGCTCCGGAAGCCCGGCTCCGGCTCCTGCGCCTGGATGGTGGTGGGTGAAAACAGGCAAACGCCCAGTGCCAGGGCGGCCAAGGTTTGGATGGTATTCTTCATAAATGTCTTTGAGCTGGCTCCATCTAACCAAATGCCCCGGGGACAGGCAATTTATTTTGACGGCGGCGTGATATCCGCTCCCGCCCCCAGGGCTGAATCGCCGGAGTTCGCCACGGCGGATCAGGCCTCAGAGGCGGGCGAGCGCGGCCGCCTTGGCGCGGTAGGCCAGGTATCCTTCCGCGGCGAAGAGGACCAAGGCGGCCCACACCAGGCCGTAACCGGCCAACTGGGTGCGGGTGAAAGGCTCCCGGTAAACCAGCACCCCCAGCAGGAACTGCAGGGTGGGCGCGATGTATTGCAAAAAGCCCATCAGCGTGAGCGGAATGCGCTTGGCCCCGGAGGCAAACATCAGCAAGGGGATGGTGGTCACCAGGCCGGTCCCGGCCAGCAAAAGATCCGAGCGCCAGCCGACCTTGAGAAACGCCCCCTGGCCGGCCAGGCCGGTGTGGCCCAGGTAGAGCATGGCAGGCAGCAACAAAATGCCGGTCTCCAGGGCCAGGCCGTGGAAGGAGCCGAGCGGGGCGGTTTTTTTGACGAGCCCGTAAAAGCCGAAGGAAAACGCCAGGGTCAGGGCAATCCACGGCAAGGCGCCGTAGTTCAGCGCCAGATACAGCACTCCGGCGGCCGCCAGCCCGATCGGCAGCCATTGCCAGGGGCGTAAGCGTTCGCGCAGGAACACCACGCCGAGCAGCACGCTGATGAGCGGATTGATGAAGTAGCCCAGGCTGGTTTCAACGATGAATCCGGCATTGACCGCCCACACATAAGTCAGCCAGTTGACGGCGATCAACAGGGCGGCGGCCAGGTAAACCCGCCATACGCGGGGATCCTTCAGGGCCGCCCACAGGCCCTTGACTTCCTTCCGCAGCCCGATGACCGCCAGCAAGGCCAGCCAGGACCAGAATATCCGGTGGCTGAGGAGCTGCGGGGCCGGCACCCGGTGGAGTTGCTTCCAATAAACCGGCAAAAAACCCCACGCCACATAAGCGCCCACCACCAGCCAGATGCCCCGGATCATGCCTCAAGAAAAAAACAGCCACCACACCAGGACGAGCACGGGCAGCAAATAAGGCAGGGCAAACCGGACCAGGTAGCCCAGGAATGTGGGGGTGTGGACTTTGGCCTGGTCGGCGATGGATTTGACCATGAAATTGGGGCCGTTACCGATGTAAGTCATGGCGCCAAAAAAGACCGAGCCCACGCTGATGGCCATGAGGTAGTTGTTGAACAAGGTGTTGCCGATCAGGAAGGCGATTTCAATCTGCTCCAGGCTGACGGTGTGCGCCTTCATCTGGGGGCCGAAATAGGTTTGCAGGGCCTGCAATGTGTTCAGGATTTCGGGCGTGCGCTGGATGAGGGCCGCGGAGCGCCCGGCGCCGGCGGTTTCGATCAGCGCCTGAACCCGGCGGACGATTTCCGGATCGATCACCGACCCGAAGATGGCGCTCAGGAAGCTGAGGTAGGTGGGGGCGTTGTCGAGGATGCTCGAAAGGCCGCCGCCGGCCCAGTAAAAGAACGCGGGCGTGAGCCGGCCCATGGCTCCGGCGTGGGTTTGCAGATAATCCAAAGCGGGGATCATGGTGGCGAAAATGCCGATGAACAACAAGGCCACCTCCCGGATGGGTTCAAAGTTGAAATCGTTGGCCTCGTGAACGCTCCGCCGGGTGGTGAAGTAGGATCCCAGCGCGGCGCCCACCATGATGGCTTCGCGCAGGAAGACCGGTTCGTTGATGAACACCGCCCCCAGGATGAGGAACAGGAATCCCAGGTTGCCCAAACCTTCAAACCGCCATTGATCGGCCGGCCCGGCCAGCGTATCGCGCACCCGCTTGGGGGCGCGCCAGTAATTCCGGTAATCCAGGGCCAGGAAGATGGCGAGCAAACCACCGACCCCCGACAGCCACATGGGCCAGCAGTGGTGCAACACCCACCAGAACGGCACCCCTTTGAGATACCCCAGGAACAAGGGCGGATCCCCAATGGGCGTGAGCCCGCCACCCACATTGGAAACCAGGAAGATGAAAAAGACGATGTGGTGCGCCGTGATGCGGTATTTGTTCATGCGCAGCCAGGGCCGGATGAGCAGCATCGAAGCGCCCGTGGTGCCCAGGAAATTGGCCACCACCGCCCCCACCAGGAGGAAAACCGCGTTGGCCAGCGGCGTGGCCTCCCCTTTGACCTTGATATGGATGCCCCCGGAAACCACGAAGAGCGAGCCGATCAACGCGATGAAGCTCACATATTCGTGGGCCACTTCCAGGATCCGCCCATACTCCCGCAGGACCGGACCGTAATAGGCCAGCGTGACCAATCCGAGGCCGATGGCCACTTTGGGGTAATGCTTGTGCCACCAATGCGGAAAAGCCAGCGGCGCCAGCGCAATCGTGCCCAGCAGGGCCGCGAAAGGCAGGATCATCCACGGATTGGGCGATATGACATGTCCCATCGGCGCAGCATATTAAACCGCGCCGCGCCAAGGCAAGATGAATAGGCCGGGCGATCCCCGCGCGGCGAGCGGGAGCAGGCCATGACTCCAAATACCAGGGCTTTTCAGACCAGGCAATCAGCCAGCAGCGTCCGGGCGCGCTCGTTGTCGTTGGTGGAAAGAATCACCGTGGCCCAACCGCCGTCGCGCCGCACGAAGCGCATCGAGTGGATGTTGATCTGCGGCTCGCGGAAGCGCGCCGCCACTTTGGCCAGGGCGCCGGGCTCGTCCTTGAGGCGGATGGCGATCAATTCTTCGCTGATGGCGTGATAGCCCGCATCGGCCAGCGCCCGCAAGGCTTCGTCATAAGGTTCCGCCTCCAGAAAAATGACGCCGTGAACATGGTCGTCACTGGCCTGTATCTCGACAATGTTCACGTTGCGGGCGGCGAGGCGCTCGGCGATGTCGGCCACGGTTCCCGGGCGATCCGCCGGCGTGATAATGGTGATTTGTTTCATCGGCTTGGTTCTTTCGGTTGGTTGAGCGATGCCGCCACCTCGCTCACGACGGCGTCGATCATCGCGTGCGTGACCTGGGGCATGGTGATGATGTGCGCGATATCGCGACTCGGGGCCATCTGCCAGCGCGCGAGGACTTCCGCACCCGGCCGGGGAAAAACCACGGTGTTGGAATTGAGGTGGCGCCAGGCGTGAATGCCCGCGGCTTGGAACCTTTGAATCGCGTAATCCGCCGAGGCCAGACAGCCCGCAACCCGCTGCCGAAAGCCCGCTTCGCCCCAGCGCTGGATGGCGCTCCACAGAATAAGCGGGCTGAGGGCATTCCGGCTGCCGGCGATGGTCGTGTCCATGCAGCCGACATATTCGACGCTGCGGGCGACCCGATCCACATGACTGCGGCGCGCCAGCGCCACACCGCACGGCATGGGCGAACCGATGAACTTGTGGCCGGACACGGCAATGGAATCCAGGCCCGCATCAAACCCAAACGGTTGCGGATTGCTTACCCACGGCAGGATCATTCCGGAAAGCGCCGCGTCGGCGTGGATGTAAAAACGGCGGATCGCGAACTCCTTCAATAGCGCGTGGATTTTCCGCAGGTCATCCACCGCGCCGTGCATGGTCGTGCCGATATTGGCCATGATGATGGGCGGGACATCGCGGTGGATTTTGATTGTCTCCCGCAAATCGTCGTAATCAATTTCGCCATCCTCGTGTCCGCGGATCATGATACTCCGCGCCCCCAGCACGCGGACGATCTTCGCCGCCGAATAATGCGTGTGCTCCGAATAATAAACGACGCCATCGGGATAGAGTTCACGCGCCAGATAGAGGCCGTAAAGATTCCCCTCCGTGCCGCCCGCCGTAGTGTAGCCCCACGTTTGGCCCGCGGG
>CAIMWS010000427.1 GCA_903845125.1 uncultured Verrucomicrobiota bacterium | reverse complement strand
TCGACCCGCTCAACTTCGCCGCTTTGCGCACCGCAGTTCTGTGGGTGGCGCTCCTGGGGGGGAATCTGCATATTTGGAAAGCCACCGGAGATTATTGGGGGCCTGGAGTGGACGCCATGCCACTCCTACATACCTGGTCTTTGGCGGTGGAGGAACAGTTTTACATGGCCTTCCCCGTCACGTTAATGGCGCTTCTCCGGTGGCAAAAGCGGCGGACACCCTGGATATTGCTCACTTTCGCGGTGGCCAGCTTTGTTTGCAGCCTGTTGCTTACCCCCCGTCATCCACCCGCCGCCTTTTATCTGCCGCCCACCCGGGCTTGGGAATTACTGGTGGGGTGTTTTTTGGCGGTATTTCCTCTCTCCGGAACCGGCCAGTTAGCCAGACATCGCCACGCGGGCACCTTTGCGGGGGCCGGCTTGGTGATGATATTCCTTTCCTATCTGGTGGTGCATGGGGGCCATGGGTTCCCCGGATACCGGGCTGCCTTGCCAGTGCTGGGCAGCATGCTGGTCATTGCTTTCACCGGGACCGGAGCCAGCCGGGTTGAGAAGATCCTGCGCCGGCCTTGGATTGTGTTCGTGGGCAAAGCCTCCTACTCGCTTTACCTCTGGCATTGGCCAGTGATCGTCTTCCTCAAGGGGATGCAGGATAATCCAGCCTTTCCTGCGTGGTTTCCCACCGCTTACACCGGCCTTTTCTGTGTCGTGTTTTCGTTCGCCCTGGCCCTGTCCAGCTATTGGTTCATTGAGCGTCCGCTGCGGGCCTGGAGTCTGACCCCCCTGATGTGCGCCTGCATTTTTCTGGGCTTGATATTCACGCTGGTGATTATCCAACCCCGGCTGGCTGCCAATAACCTTAAACGGCATAACCTGGCGGAGGGATTTGCCCCCATGACCGACCGCGGACGATTCTTCAGCGTGAACCAGGTTTCCGAACTGTCCCCGGCGGGGGTGGAGCAATACCGGTTGATCAACATGCTGATCCCAACCAACCATGCCAGTCTGGAAGAAGGCATCATCCGGAAATACGGACCCGGCCCGATCCAAGTGGCAGTGTTCGGCGACTCCCATTGCCTGCGTTTTGCCCCCTTGATTGACGGCATCCTCCGCTCCAACCGCCTTTCAGGCTGTTTTTTCTGCGCCGACGCTGCGCCTCCCAACCTGTTTCGTGAGGCGTATGTGAGCTACCCGGATTTCGGGACCGCGGAGGATCTGAAAAAGTATGATGAATCGCGCCAGCGGTTCCTGGCCATGCAAAAACCAAAGGTCAGCCTGTGGATCCAGCGTTACGACAACCGGGAGTTTGAAGATTTTCGGAAATCCATCCAGTATGTGGTGGAGCATTCGACCTGCGTGGTTTTCCAGCAGCTCCCCGTGCTGAATATCGGAGATGTGTGCACCGTGAACGCTTTCGGTTATTTCCGGAACCTCGCGCACAAGAATCTGAACCAGCTGAATATCGTGGAGAAGAAATGGACGAGCAGCAAACGGCGCAGTTACGAGGAGGAATTACTCCGTGAGTTCAAAGGGCATCCGCGTTTCCGCTGGCTGGACACCAACGATGAATTTCTGGAACCAAACGGCCATATCCGTTGGTGGGACGGCAAAGACCGGCTCTATTACATCGATGACGACCATTTGAGTGAATACGGCGTGCAACTGCTGGGAGCCAAAATTGAACGGGCCATTCTCGACGCTTTGGCTTCTCAACCTGCTCCGTAGAAGGCCTCCGGCGAAGCTTCCGCGAAGACCGCTGGAACCGTTTCTTAGTCGTGGCAAATTAGCCGTACCTGATTTATAGTGAACGCAAATATTCTTGGAACACCATATGAAACCGATTCGCAAACTGACGATCGTATTGCTCACGACCTGGCTGGTGCATTTAAACTGCCAGGCGGAATTCCGCGCCGGGGCCGCCTCCCGCACCGTCACCCCCGATCCCCTGCTGCCAGTCTCCGGTGGGGTAGGCCCCTCGGAAAAGGCCGACCGGAAACTGGGCGAATTGGTGGTGCGCGCCCTGGTGCTGGAAAATGACGGCACCCGCATCGCCATGGTGAGTAGCGATTTTCTCGGTTTCCCCTCCGTGCTGGGCAACAAAGTGCGCGATCTGGTGCCAGCCATCCCGGGCCGGAATATATTGATTGGCGTAACCCACACCCACAGCGCCCCGGATTGCTATGGCTTTCCCGATAAGAACGGGACCTCCGCCGATCTTAAATACCTCGACTCAGTCTGCCACAAGATGGCGGAGGCCATCCACGAAGCGGCGGAAAAACTGGCCCCGGCCCGGCTGAAAATCGCCACTGGCAAAGCCCAAGGGAAGATTGCCTACAACGCCTACGCGCCGGAATTGTATGACCATCGCTGCCATGTGATCCAAGCCCTGGATGCCGGCGGCAAACCGCTGGCCACCCTCGTCAACTACGCCATTCATCCAGAAGTTTTGGGGCCGGACCAGGGGATACTGAGCCCGGACTTGGTCGGCCCCCTTTATGACCGGATCCAGGAGCAAGGCGGCGGCCTGGGCCTGTTCATGAACAGCGCCCAGGGCGGGATGGTCACCGCCGATTGCCGCGGCCCCAATGGCAAAGATATCCAAACCTGGGATGAATGCGTGCGCATCGGCCGACTCCTGGCTGACGAAGCCTTGCGAATCGTCCAAACCGCCCCGGTGCAAGCCAATCCCAGGCTCGTCTGCAACAGCAGGATGATTGAATTCCCGGTGGATTCACCGCTGATGCAGATGATCCTCAAATCCTCCCCGCTGGGCTTCGGCAAGGCCTCGGACAAGACCGTTGCCACCCAGTTGAACCTGGTGAACGTGGGCAACGCCCAAATCCTCACCATACCTGGCGAAGCCCTGCCGAACATCGGGTTTTATCTCAAGCGCAAGATGACTGGCACACACAATTTGCTGTTCGGTCTCACCAACGATGCGTTCGGCTATATGCTGGCTAAGGAGGATTGGAATAGTTTCGAGCGTTACAACTATATCACCCGCACCTGCCTGGGCGAAAAAACCGGCGAGATCCTCGTCAACGAAGCGCTCAAGCTGATTTCCGAAAGCCCTAAACCTTCGCTTTGAACACCTGCAGACCGGAATCCTCCCTCTGAAAGGCATGAACAAGGAGTTGGACCAGGGATTCTGGGAGCCTTTTCGCCGCCACAAAGGGCTTGCAAAAAGCCCGCCGGGAAATTAGCTGTATCAGGGCTGGAATTGTGCGTCTGGCGCGGCATGGGTGAGCGGATTGGACCCGGACCCGGACAAGCCATCGCCAAGGGCGGGCTGAATCCAGGCCGGATATCCCGATGAGGGTGGCCAGGGAGAATAAAGCGCGGAGTTCCCCGTGATAATGAAACATGAATGCTGGAATAGGTGCCATTAATCAGGAAGTGCAGCGGGCGAGCCAATTTATCCGCCCGTTGTTTGCGGAAATTGGCAAGGTGATCGTCGGCCAGAAATATCTGGTGGAACGACTGGTGATTGGCCTGCTGGCCAACGGCCACCTTTTGCTGGAAGGCGTCCCCGGGCTGGCCAAGACCCTCTCGGTCAAGTCCCTGGCGGCGTGCCTGAATGTGAGATTCTCGCGACTGCAGTTCACGCCGGATATGCTGCCCGCAGATGTCATCGGCACGCAGATTTACAATCCCCAGGCCGGCAGCTTCAGCACCCGCAAAGGGCCCATCTTCGCCAACCTGGTGCTGGCGGACGAAATCAACCGGGCGCCAGCCAAGGTGCAAAGCGCCCTGCTGGAGGCCATGCAGGAAAAGCAGGTCACCATCGGGGATCAAACCTTCAAGCTGGAGGAGCCTTTTCTGGTGCTGGCCACCCAAAACCCGATCGAGCAGGAAGGCACCTACCCGCTGCCCGAAGCCCAGGTGGACCGTTTCATGCTCAAGCTCAAGATCGGCTACCCGGCCCGGGCTGAGGAGCGGCAGATCCTGGATCTCATGGCCCGCACGAGTAATCTGCCTTCCGCCCAACCGGTCATCACCGCCGCCGAAATCCTGGAGGCGCGTCAGATCATGAACGACATCTATATTGACGACAAGGTCAAGGACTACATTGTGGACGTGGTTTGCGCCACGCGGGAGCCGGAGATCTACAAAATCGATCTCAAGCCTTTCATCCAATTGGGAGCCTCGCCGCGCGCTACCATTTCCCTCACCCTCGCCGCCAAGGCGCACGCCTTCCTGCAAGGCCGTGGCTATGTCACCCCGCAGGATGTCAAAAGCATCGGCCAGGATGTGCTGCGCCACCGGGTGGCCATCACCTACGAAGCGGAGGCGGAGGAAAAGACCAGCGAAACGATCATCCAAAAGATTTTCGACGAATTGCCAGTGCCATGATGATCCCGAGGGAAATCCTCAAGAAAATCCGGCTCATTGAACTGCGCACCAACCGCCTGGTCAGCGAGACCCTGGCCGGGCAGTACCACAGCGTGTTCAAAGGCCAGGGCATGAATTTCGACGAGGTCCGCGAATACCAACCCGGGGACGATGTGCGGGCCATCGACTGGAACGTGACCGCCCGCATGAACCACCCGTTCATCAAGAAGTTCGTCGAGGAGCGGGAATTGACGCTGATGCTCATCGTGGACCTGAGCGGCTCCGGGCTGTTCGGATCGGGCGACCAATCCAAGCGCGAGATGGCCGCCGAGGTGGCCTCGGTGCTCGCCTTCTCCGCCATCCGCAACAACGACAAGGTGGGCCTGATCCTGTTCACCGACGAGGTGGAAAAATTCATTCCGCCCCGCAAAGGCCGCAAGCATGTGCTGCGCGTGGTGCGGGAGATCCTCTTTTTCGAGCCGCGGAACCGCGGCACCGACCTCAACCAGGCTCTGGAATTCCTCATCCGGGTGACCCCTCACCGGGCCATCGCGGTGGTGTTGTCCGATTTCCTGGGCCAGACCCACCCTTCCCGGCTGGACATTGCCGGCCACTTGCGCCGCAAGGCGGTCCTGTCCGAAACCTTGGGCCAGGCCTCCCTGGTGGCCCTGCGCCAGGCCAACCGCCGCCACGATGTGGTGGCGGTGCAGATTGTGGACCGCTATGAAACCGAACTCCCCGCCCTGGGCCGCCTGGTGCTCAAGGACGCCGAGACCGGCGAAGTCGTGGAAATCAACCCGGGCGACGAGCGTAAGCGGAGTGCCTTCAAGCAGCGCCAGGCCCGCTCCCAGCAGGAGTTGCTCCGGCTGTTCCGGTCGGCCAACATCGACTCCATCCAATTGCAGGCCGACCTCCCTTACGCCTCTGCCTTGGGACGTTTTTTTGAAACCCGCGAAAAGCGCCGCCGCCACGGATGATCCCGAAATTCCTCGCCATCTCCAAGATTGTTAATCCCGGCAGCCGCGGGACCAATGATATCCACGGCATCCGGCCGCCGGTCCCCATCCCCGACTATTGGCTGTGGCTCGGCCTCGCGCTGGGCTCGCTGGCCTTGTGCATCCTGCTGTACGCCTGGTGGCGCTGGCGCAAAAACCGCCAGGCCCAGTGCCCCCCCGTGCCGGTCATCCCAGCCCACGAACGGGCCCGCCAGAAGCTGGAGGTGGCGCGCGGGCTCATCGACCAACCGGAGCCTTTCATCGTGGCGGTTTCCGACGCCATCCGCACTTACCTGGAGGAACGCTTTGATTTCCGCGCCCCGGAACGCACGACGGAGGAATTCCTCGCCGAATTGCGGGGAACCCCGCTGCTGAACGTGGAGCAGCAGCTCAGCCTGGGCGGTTTTCTGCAGCGCTGCGACCTGGTCAAATTCGCCCGGTATGAACCTGGCCGCCCGGAACTGGAGGCCATTTACGACGCCGCGCTAAAGCTCATCGAGGACACCGCACCCGGTTCCCAGGATCCTTCGCCCGCCGCCAGCGCTACCGCCGTGAGCCCCGGTTGAACCATGACTTTTGCCCAACCTTATTTCCTGCTGCTCCTGTGCTTGCTGCCTTTACTGGCCTGGCTGAAAGGCCGGCGCGGTCGGGAACCTGCCTTCCTCTATTCCTCCGTGCAACTGGTCAAAGGCATCACCAACTTGCACCGCTCCCGCGCGGGCAGCATCCTACCCAAGCTGCGCTGGCTCGCCCTGGCGCTGTTGATGGTCGCTTTCGCGCGTCCCCAACTGGGTGAAGGCGGCGCCCAGATCACCGCCAGCGGCATTGATATCGTGGTGGCTCTGGATATGTCGGGGACCATGTCCTCCGAGGATTTCGAGCTGCATAACGAGCCAGCCAACCGCCTGGAAGTGGCCAAGGACGTGCTCCAAAAATTCATCGGCAAGCGGGTGAACGACCGCATCGGGCTGGTGGCTTTCGCCGGCCGCGCCTATACCGCCGCCCCTTTGACGTTGGATCACGATTTCCTGCTCCAGAACCTGGAGCGGCTGAACCTGGGCGTGGTGGAAGACGGAACCGCCATCGGCTCCGCTATCATGACCGCGTTGAACCGCCTGCGCGACATCCAGTCCAAAAGCAAAATCCTGGTGCTGATGACCGATGGCCAGAACAATGCCGGCCAGGTGCCTCCTTTGACTGCCGCCGAAGCGGCCGAAACGCTGGGGGTGAAAATCTACACCATCGGCGTGGGCACGCGCGGCGTGGCCCGGATGCCGGTGACAGACCAATTCGGCCGCCGGCGTTACGTAAACCAAAAGGTGGATATCGACGAGGATACCTTGAAGCAAATCGCCGAAAAAACCAAGGCCCGCTATTTCAGGGCCGATAGTGCCGAAACTTTACGCACGATTTACAACGAGATCGACCGGCTGGAAAAAACCACCGCCACCGTCAAACGCTACCAACATTACCGCGACATTTTCGAATGGTTCGCCCTGCCCGGGCTGATCATCCTGTTGCTGGAGATCATTTTGAGCCATACAGTTTGGAGGAAATTACCATGAACTTTGGCGTTCCCCAACTTTTGTTCATCACCGCCGCCACCGTGCTGCTGCTGGGCGCCTTTCTGTGGCACGCCTGGCGCAAACGCCAGCGGGATATCCTGCTGTTCGTCCGTTCCCGGCTGCTGGCCCAACTGACCGTCGGAGTGTCCCCCTGGCGCCTCAAACTCCGGCTGGTTTTGCTCGTGGTGGCGGTGGGCGGCATCCTCCTCGCCATGGCCCGCCCCCGGTGGGGGTTCACCTGGGAAGAAGTGAAACACAAGGGTTTGGATATTGTCGTGGCCATCGACACCTCCCGCAGCATGCTCGCCGAGGATGTGGCCCCCAACCGCCTCACCCGGGCCAAGCTGTCGGCCGCGGAGTTGGTGACCACCGCCGCCAATGACCGCCTGGGCTTGGTGGCTTTCGCCGGCACCGCCTTCCTGCAATGCCCCTTGACGCTGGACGAGGAAGCTTTCCGCCAATGCCTCAACGAATTGAATGTGGGCATCATCCCCCAAGGTGGCACCGCACTCGCCGAAGCCATTCAGACCGCCACCAAATCGTTCCGGAACGACTCCGAAAATCCCCGCGCCATCGTGCTTTTCACCGATGGTGAAGACCATGAGGAAGGCATCGACGAGGCGATCCGCGAAGCGAAGGAAGCCAATGTGCGGATTTATTGCATCGGCGTGGGCACCGAGCAAGGTGAGCTGATCCGGCAAAACGCGGAAAAATCGGCCTCCGATTTCATCAAGAATTCCGATGGGCAGGTGGTTAAATCCCGCCTCAATGAAGCGCTGCTGCAAAAAATCGTCAATGAGACCCAAGGCCTCTACCGTCCTCTGCGGGGAGCCAACACCATGGAGTTGCTTTATGATCGAGGCCTGGGGCCGCTGCTCGGTTTCGCCCGGGAGGCCAAAAAAGGCACGCCTGATGCCACCCGGCTGATCAAGCAATTTTATGAGCGGTTCCAGTGGCCCTTGGGCCTGGCCATCCTGCTGCTGCTGGCGGAGTTGTTTGTGCCCGAGCGGCGCCGGGTGCGGCGGCCGGAAAAATCCGGCCTGTCGCAACCCTCGTGGGCCCAATCTTTGTCTGTGCTGGCGCTGCTCCTGGCCGCCCCCCTGGCGGCTTCCGCCTCGAACGCCAAGGCCTTGCGGCTTTACCGCGAGGGACGCTACGATGATGCTTTGCAGGAATACAAAAAATCGCTGGCCCAAAACCCCAAGGATCCGCGGCTGGCATTCAACACCGGCTCGGCCGCTTATCAGGCCCGCCAGTATAACGAAGCCCTGGAGCGGTTCACTGATTCCACCATCGCCAAAGATCTAAAGCTCCAGGAAAGCGCCTACTATAATATGGGCAATACCCGGGTCCGCCTGGGCCAGGGGATGGAAGATCCCAAAGCCAAAATGTCCACCTGGCAGGAGGCGGTGAAAAATTACGAGGATGCACTGAAGCTCGATCCCAAGGACGCTGATGCCCAATACAACCTCGACGCGGTCAAAAAGATGCTGGAGGAGTTGAAGAAGCAACAACAGGACCAGCAAAAGGATGATAAGAAGGACCAGGATCAGCAGGATAAGGATAAGAACAAAGATAAGGATAAACAAGACCAGCAGGATAAAAAGGATCAAAAAGACCAAAAGGATCAGCAAGACAAGAACCAGCAGGATCAGAAAGATCAAAAACAGCAGGATAAAAAGGACGAGCAGAAAAAAGAGCCGCAGGACAAGCCAGACCAAAAGGACCAAAAGCAATCCGACCAGCAGAAGCAGGATCAAAAGCAGCCCGAATCCAAACCGGAGGAGAAAAAACCCTCCGACCAAGGAAAAGACAATAAAGACCAAAAAGACTCTTCGGCAGGCCAAACCAATCAGCCCCCGGCCGAAGCGGGACAGACCAATGCCCCAGCCGGCATGGATGGCAAAATGACTCCCCAGCAGGCTCGCCAATTGCTGGACTCCCAGAAAAACTCCGAGAAAGCCCTCATCATCATCCCCCAGGAAAAACTGGAGCGCAGCCGGCGCATCCTGCGGGATTGGTGAACGGCGCCGGGGGGCCCCCCGTTCAGCCCTGGCGGCGGCACGCCGGGCTCCGCCAAACCAGTTTCATTCTGTCCCCTGCCGGGCTCTGCGGCTCAGCCATTGAGGGCTGCGTTTTGCCAGCTTCCCCCTTACACCTTTATGAATGGAAGAGGAATACCGCCGGCCGCCTGTGACTGTGCTGGAAGAAGCTTGGGTGACTTTGAGCGGATTAATCCCCCAGTGCCAGAGGATTGGGACAGCGGTTGAGTTTTGGTTTGGTCCCAGAGTAGGTGGTATCGTGGATATGAGATAAAAAACGCAACCCCTGGTCCTTGGCCTGCCCGGTCGGCCGGTAATTTCCGGTTCCCATCCCCGGTATACCACCGCTCGCCTTTGGCCGCATCAGTTTGAGCCTGGCGATGCCATCCGCTATTTCGCCGCTGGATGGCCATGACGCAGAGCGCGCAGCAATTGGTTTTTTATATACAAAATGCGGCCCATATCTCACGATTACCGATTATGGCTGATGGAATCCAGACCCCCAACGAAGATCCGCGCCGCAAGCTGGCGTCCGTGTCCGTGTTGCTGGAGCAACCTGCAATCCGCCAACTGATGGCGCGCCATTCACGAGCCTTGGTGTTGGATGCCATCCACCAGGCACTGGCCCGCTGCCGCGCCGAATGCGGTTCGGGCAGCCCGGCCCCTGCCTTGAAGGAACTGACGGAGCGCGTGGCAGGAGAACTGAACCTGATTGAACAAGCCCGTTTGCGCCCGGTCGTCAATGCCACCGGTATTATTTTGCATACTGGTCTGGGACGGGCGGTCCTGCCCCAGCGCGCAGTGGATGCCCTGGCTGGGCTGAATCGCTGTTGCAACATCCAAATCGACCTGGAGACAGGCTTGCGAGGCAAACGGACCCACCAATGCACGGCCTTGCTGCGCAAGTTGACGGGCGCCGAATCGGCCACCATTGTGAATAACAATGCCGCCGCCACTTTGCTGCTTTTGAGCACCCTGGCGAAAGGCAGGGAAGTCATCATCTCCCGCGGCCAACTGATTGAAATCGGCGGCTCCTATCGTTTGCCCGATTGCATCCACCAAAGCGGCGCCAAAATGGTGGAGGTCGGAACCACCAACAAAACCCATTTACGGGATTACGAGCAGGCGATCACTGAAAACACGGCCATGATCCTGCGTGTCAATCCCAGCAATTACCGGGTGGTGGGCTTCAGCCAGGAGGTTGCCATCGCCGAACTGGCCGCGCTTAAAAACAAATATCCCATCCTGGTGGTGGATGACCTCGGTTGTGGCGCCTTGATGGATTTACAGCCCTATGGCTTGCCCAAGGAGCCCCTGGTCCAGGAAAGCCTCCAAGCCGGAGCGGACTTGGTATGTTTCAGCGGCGACAAATTAATCGGTGGCCCCCAAGCTGGCATCATCCTGGGCAAAAAGGAGCTGATCGACCGCCTCAAAAAACATCCTTTAAGCCGCATGCTGCGCACCGGTAAATTGACGGATGTGGCTCTGGAACAGACTTTGCGCTTGTTCCTTGAACCGGAAACCTTGCTGCAAAATAATCCCACCCTGCGCATGTTGACCAGGCCCTTGCGGATCTTGAAAAACATGGCCGGGAATCTGAAATCGGCTCTGGATGCCCTTAATACCAGCTGCCAGGTTGCGGTAATACAAGGGGAGAGCGCCACCGGCGGGGGGGCGCTGCCAGCGGTTCCGATACCAACCTGGTTGCTGGCAGTTACTCCCCGTTCCTGCTCACCGGCTGAACTCAGCCGCCGCTTGCGTTTGTTCGATCCGCCCATCATCACCCGTACCCACCAGGAAGCCGTTCATTTCGATATGCGGACACTTTTGGATGGGGAATCCGAACTGGTTTTGGCGGCTTTGAAAACGGTTTGCCTGGAAGCGCCATGAACGAGGGAAATCCGTATTACCCATTATTTTCCAAGGGAGACCTGAGCGACTATCTCCTGGATCGGTGGGAATTGCTGCAGGCCGAACTAAAAAACCTTAAAATATATAAGTACCGGGGAATGATCGTTGATGAGATCCTGTCCGATGTCAAACAACGCCATTTATTAACGGTCCCGGCGGTCCAACTGGATAGCCTTAAAATCCTCCGGCACGGGGTGACTGAACCAGAGGATACGGAAGCCAGCACCGCCCCCCTCACCTTTGCTGTCATCCGCCTGTCCTTCTCGGGCGATCCGGACCTTTTTCATTTTCGACCGCTGGATTCAACCTTGACCCCTCCAACCGGCCGCGTCTTGGGGCGGGAAATCCACCTTTGCATCACCCGGCAATCCGAGGGGGCGTCAGCCTGGGAGCTACTATTAAGGCAAAACCTTTTGAACCTGGATGTTTTCCTGGCCCGCTGCGCCGAAAGCGTCTGCGGATATAATTCCTCAGTGGATCGGGAACTCTTCCACAAACCGAAGGTTAAACCACCCCGTATCAACTGAGCCCCTGCGGCCTTTGAATAAATCCCCAGACCAGCCGGGCCCATTACCGCCCTCGATTCAAATCCCATTCCGAGCCGGAATTTCCTTTTTCTGTAACTTGACAGACTCGCCTTGTGGCTTGTAACTTAGCGTCCTTGAATGAGTTTACAGGAACCATGCCGATTTTTTCCTAGTGCAGGCCGTCCCGGCGGCCGGGTGGTTCCTTTCCTAACCGCACCCCAGGCAACCCCTTAGCAGGCCATGGCCAGCACACGCGATCTACGCCGCCGCATCAAATCAGTCAAAGGCACCTCGCAAATCACCAAGGCGATGCAGATGGTGGCTGCTTCCAAGATGCGCAAGGCCCAGCAGGCCGCGCTAGGCGGACGCCCCTATGCCAACTTGATGAACAATGTAATGGCGGAGGTGGTGGCCAACGCCGGGGATTTTTCACATCCTTTGATGCAGGAACGCGAAGTCCGCAAGCGCGCGGTGGTATTGGTGAGCACGGACAAAGGCTTGTGCGGCAGCTTGAATAGCAACCTGATGCGGGAGGCCGCCAAATACGACACCGAAAATACAGTTTTCGTGGCCGTGGGCCGCAAAGGGTCCCAATTCCTGGCCCGCACCAAGCGCAACCTGGCGGCGGAATTCACCTATAAAGATGTTCCCCTTTTCAGCGAGGCCCGGACCGTTGTGAAGTTTGTGGCGGATCTTTTCCTCAAAGAAGAGGTGGATGCCGTGGATATCCTCTTCACGAATTTCGTCAATACCCTGACACAGAAACCCGAGGTACGCACCTTGTTGCCTGTGGGAGAGGTCAAAGCCAGTGTCGCGGGGGTGGAAGGCGAAGAACGGCAAGCCGAACTGATGCGGGGCGCCACGGAGTTTCTGTTTGAACCTTCGCCCACTCAAGTGTTCTCTTCCTTGCTGCCTCATTATTTGAATTTTGAAATGTATCAAATCCTGCTGGAGTCCAAAGCCAGCGAGCATAGCTCGCGCATGGTGGCCATGAAGAACGCCACTGACAATGCCCGGCAGTTGATCAAAGATCTCACGCTGGATTACAACAAGATGCGCCAGGCGGGAATCACCAAGGAGATCCTGGAGATCTCCTCGGCCGCCATGGCCATGGGCTGATAGTACAGATCGAGCTGCCCTGCAAGCAACCAACACCCTGGAAGCCAAGCAAGTGAATAAAGGTAAAATTGTCCAAATCATCGGGCCCGTTGTGGACGTGGAATTCCCGGATACGCTGCCCGCCATTTATAATGCGCTGACCGTGACCTGCACGGTGCAGGATCGCCCCCTCAAGCTGACGCTCGAGGTCCAGCAGCACTTGGGTGACAATTGGGTCCGCTCGGTGGCCATGTCCTCCACTGAAGGCCTCAAACGCGGCTTTGAAGTGGTGGATACAGGCGAGCCTATTTCCATGCCGGTGGGCGAGAGTGTCATGGGGCGCATTTTCAATGTGATTGGCGAACCGGTTGACGAACGCGAATTCACGCCGACCCAAAAACGCTATCCGATTCATCGCCCCGCGCCCACGCTTGTGGATCAAGCAACCTCCCCGCAGATCCTGGTGACCGGCATCAAGGTCATTGACCTGATCTGCCCGTTCCTGAAAGGCGGCAAAGTGGGTGCTTTCGGCGGGGCTGGGGTGGGCAAAACGGTGGTGATCATGGAATTGATCAACAACATCGCCAAACTGCACGGTGGCTATAGCGTTTTTGCCGGTGTGGGGGAACGCACCCGCGAAGGCAACGATCTCTACCATGAAATGTCCGAAGCCGGGGTCATCAACTTGGAGGAACCCGCCAAATCCAAGATTGCCCTGGTCTATGGCCAGATGAACGAACCGCCGGGCGCCCGCCTCCGCGTGGCGCTTTCCGGACTGGCAATCGCCGAATATTTCCGGGATGAAAAGAACCAGGACGTGTTGCTGTTCATCGACAATATCTTCCGCTTTTCACAAGCCGGGTCGGAGGTTTCAGCGCTCCTGGGCCGCACCCCCAGTGCGGTGGGATACCAACCCACCCTGGCCACGGAAATGGGTGAGTTACAGGAACGCATCACCTCCACCAAAAAAGGTTCAATCACCTCTTTCCAAGCGATTTACGTTCCGGCGGACGATCTGACTGACCCGGCGCCCGCCACCACCTTCGCGCATTTGGATGCCACCATCGTGCTCGAGCGCTCCATCGCGGAGTTGGGGATTTATCCGGCAGTGGATCCCCTGGCTTCCAATTCGCGGGCTATGACCCCGGAAATCGTGGGCGCAGAGCATTACGAAGTGGCGCGCGGCGTGCAACGTGTGCTCCAGCGCTACAAGGACCTGCAGGATATCATCGCCATCCTGGGCATGGACGAGTTGTCGCCAGAAGACAAGCTGACCGTCTTCCGGGCCCGCAAAATCCAGAGGTTCCTTAGCCAACCCTTCAGCGTGGCAGAAGTCTTCACCGGCCATGCCGGCAAACAGGTGCCGGTCAGTGACACCGTCAAAGGCTTTAAGGAAATCCTCGACGGCAAACACGATCAGGTACCCGAAGGTAATTTCTACATGAAGGGCAAGATCGAGGAGATTTACCAGTAATTCCACCCCGGCGGCGCCAGCACAGATAACCACCACCCGATCATGGCCGGAACCCTAAAACTGGAAATTATTACCCCGGAGGCGGTCGTCTTCTCTGAGGATGTGGAAATGGTCACCCTTCCCGGTATTGAAGGTGAAATGGGCGTTTTCCCCCAGCATGTCCCCCTGATGACCCAGGTGGTTCCCGGCGAAATAATGGTGCGCCGCAACGGTGTCGATTCCGCGCTGGCGGTGGGCGAAGGTTTCGTGGAAATCACCGCGAACCGGGTGGCCATTATGACCGACATGGCCATCAAAGCCGATGACATCGACGAAGCCAAGGCCGAAGAAGCCCGGCAACGGGCGGAAGCACGTTTGAAGGAGAAACTTACCGAAGAAGAACTGGCCGCGGTCAACGCCGCGCTCCTGCGCTCGATCGCCCAATTGCAGGTCAAGCGCCGCCACCGGAAATAGGCCCTCAAGTCATATGCCAACCGCCATTGACACTGATGGTCTGGCCCGTGAGGTAGCCGTTCCCAACGAGCATCATAATGATGTCCGCCACTTCTTCCACCGTGCCAAACCGCCCCACAGGGATTAAATTGGGCCGCGCTTTGGGATTGCTGGTGACCATCTCCGTTTCGATCAACGCCGGGGCAATGGCGTTGACGGTGATCCCCTCCCCCGCCAGCAACGCCGCGTAGGAGTGGGTTAATCCCAAGACTCCCGCTTTGGACGCGGCGTAATGGGGGCCAATGACTCCTCCCAATTGCGCCGCCACCGAGGACAGGTTGATGATGCGCCCCCAGCGGCGGCGGCGCATCCCAGGCAGCACCGCCTGCGTGACCAGGAACATCGACTTGAGGTTCGTCGCCAGCACCTCGTCCCAATCCCTTTCCGAGATCTCCTCCAGAGGCTGTGGACGGCTGATTCCGGCATTGTTGACCAGTATGCCGATCGGCCCCAGCGCTGATTCCGCAGTGGCAATCAAATCCGCCACTTCCGAAGCAATTCCCACATCCGCGCCAAGAACCATTCCCTGGCCGCCAGACTCTTGCACCTCAGCCAGCGTCTTTTGCGCTTCGGCCTCACGGGTGCGAAAGTTAATGATCACCTTCACCCCGGCTGCGGCCAAAGCGACCGCTGCGGCCCGGCCGATGCCCCGGCTGGCGCCTGTGATCAAGGCCACCCGTTCCGACAGTTCCCTTTTCATTTCCGTGTTCAATTCTGTTCTCAATGGAGCTTGCCTGCCTCATTCCAACCGCTGCCCACGGATGGTTACCACCATCAGGCTGATCTGCGATTTCCGCTCATCAGTCAGGAGAAAGATTTTCAACCAACGCGTCACCAAGGGATGGTGGCTGGGCAGCGTGTCCAGGGTTCCCTCCCATACCCAATTCCGGGTGTCCCGGTTCCTTCCTACCAGCCTCAATTGGAGTTCACTCAGCGGTGGAATCAATCCGTAATTTCCCATTTGGATCTTTGCCCAGCGGGAGAGTTCTTTGACTTTCTCCGGGGTGAGGGTTTTTTCAAGAACCGGGAGTTCCCGCCGCCATGCCTGCAGGATTCGCTGGGTGTCCCGCCGGTCAGCACCCAGCGGCGGCGGATCACACCCATCCACCTCGGGAATCGGTTCCATTTCCGGCACATACCGGACCAGGCACGTTTTTTCCGCAGCCCGACTGGATTGACGCAGGCTGTTACACCCGGGCGACAATCCCAGACTGGCCAGGCATAGGCTGATTAATAGCAACTTCACTGGATTCGCTGAAACCATGGTTCCTTGCCGATGCAACCCCGGTTCCCCACCCTCTCCGCCGACCCAAAAACCACCCCGGAAAGAGCCGCTTCGGACCGTCCCGGCACCCTTTAAAGGGATTGCAAAACCATACTAACTGGTTCATCTTGAAAGGCGAAGTCGATTTTGCACTTGAAAGTCAGGCCATGTCAGATCCGGCACCCAGTTACACGAAAGAATTCGCGCGCAGCCCCCATCACGCTTGGTTGGGAATCCTGACCCTGGGCGCTGGATTTATCAGCACCCATCCCATAGGGCTGTTGGTTGGCGCCGCCGCCTACGCCCTCGGGTGGATCTACCTGCCAGACATGGCCTTTTTCAAACGTTGGGTGGACCACCGGGCCGAGGCCCGACGCCAGGCGGAGATTCAGGCCCAAGTGGACACTTTCAACCGCCAGCGGCAAACCCTCCTCGCCCGCTTGCCCGTCGAAAAACGGGAACGCTATCTGGCCTTGGCGATGGTCTGCCGGGAAATCGAAAAAACCACCCGCGAAAAGTCCCCTCTCCCGGACGAGATGGATACCGATCCGCGGCTGCGGAAACTCGATGAATTGATGTGGACCTATCTACGCCTGCTGACCATCGAGGAGAGCCTGTGCCAGTTTATTGAACTGGAAAAGCGGGAGCAACTGCCCCAGCAGGTTCGTGAAACCGAACTGGAACTCAATCGCCTGAGCGCCGAAGTCGACCGCCTGAAAGCCCAAGGTAAAACGCTCGATGACGCAAACCAGCGATTGCTGGATTCCCGCCTGGAACTGCTGGAGGTGGTGCGCAAACGCCAGCAGCGCTTCGATCAAGCCCAGGCCAACCTGGCTTTGGTGATCTCGGAGCAAAAGCGGCTCGACAACCAAATCAAGCTGGTCCGCGCCGATTCCCTGGCCATTAATAACACCAGCTCCATTTCTGCCCGGATCGATGCCACGGTGGAAAACCTGGAGGCCACCAACCGGTTCATTACCGGCATGGATGAGTTCAAAGATCTCGTGGGCGATCTGCCGTTGACTGACCGGCGTGTGGGCTACTCGGTCCCCACCACCCCGCAGGGGATAACGCAGCCTGCCACGGCTTCCCAGCGGCCGCGCCCCTCCATGCCAACCGGCCAGCGCTGACCCGGGACATCGAAGAAATTTCCGCCACGCCAGGAATCCAGTGGGAATAAACCATCAACCTGTCTGAAGGCATGACCAATCCAAATAAAACACCCAATCCGGCCCTCGCGGAGTTTACGCCCCCTTTGAATCCCTCCGCGGCTTCCCGGCTCCCCTTGCGGGGGTGGGCCATCGAACTGGCCCGCCGCTGGAATAGCGGCACCTATTCGATGTTCATCCTCCATGGCAACATTTACGATGTCTTCCCCATTCAGGAGGGTGAAGAGATCGCCTACGTTTCGCTGAAAACTTTCCTGGCCCGGCGGATTTTCCCCGACCGCTCTTTCCTGCTTTATTACGACATTGGGGATGGCCTGAGCTTCGGCTCGGCCGAAATGCAAAAGCGCTTTTTCGAGTGGCTCGCGCTCTTTGACCAGGTGGAAGGCACCAGCTACCGCATCGCCGGGCCGCCGCGGGAGTTCACCAAGCTCTTTCCCGTCCTGCGCCGTTTTTTTCTGTCGGCGGGCGAAGACAAAAACCAGAGCATCACCCTGCTCATCGATTTCCCGGAAAAAATCATCCCTTCCACCACCGATGCCTATGCCGCCTGGGATGAGCGCACAGCCCTGGTCACCCTGCTCAAATGGGCCTCCTCGATCGAAATGCGCAAGCGCGACCTGGGCATCCTGCTGGTCACCGAATCCGCGGCCAAACTGCAAACCGACCTGGTGCAAAATCCGCATGTGGCGCAAATCAAGATCGATCTCCCTGACGCCGTGGAACGGGTCCGCTTTTTGCAATCGGGCAATATCCGCGTCCTGGTGGATGGCAAACCAGCCCGGGATTGGAGCGACCTTTCCCTCGAGGAATTATCCGGCCAGCTTTCCGGCCTGAATTTGCTGCGCATCCATAACCTCCTCGCCGAGGCGGTGAAAAACCAAAGCCGCGTGACAGCGGATCACGTCGCCACGACCAAGAAGCGGTTGATTGAGGAATATTGCCAGGGGTTGGTCCGCTTCAAAAGCCCCAAGCCGGAGCTGACCCTGGACATCGTCGCCACCCACGAAGCCGCCAAGAAAAAGCTCCGGGAGATTGCCTGGTTGATCCGCTGCGGCAAGCGGGACGTCATCGAGCGCGGGGTGTTGCTCCCGGGCCGGGTGGGGGTGGGTAAATCCTTCCTCGTCGAATGTTTTGCCAGCGAATGCCAACTCCCGGTCATGGAGTTGGGCGAATTCCGTTCCAAATGGGTTGGCGACACGGAAATCCAGCAATCCCGCATCCTCATGACCATCCGCGCCCTGGGCCCCGTGATCGTAGTGGTGGACGAGGCGGACGCCGTCTTCGGATCCCGCGAGAGCGGCGGCGAGGATAGTGGGGTTTCCAGTCGGGTATTTGCGGCTTTCGCCGCCCACATCGGCGATGCCTCACTGCGCGGTCGTGAACTGTGGATTGCCATGACTTCCCGCCCGGATCTCCTCGCCATCGACATGAAGCGCCAGGGCCGGTTTGGTTTGAGCCTGCCCCTCTTTCCCGCCCAGAACGCCGAGGAAGTCCTCGTATTGGTCAAAACCATTGCCGCGGTGAAAAAAATCACCATCAGCGATTCCGTGCTGAATTATATCCGGGATCAACTGGGATCCCGCCCTTTGACGGGCAGCGATGTCGATTCCATCCTGGTTCGCGCCAAGGAGCAGGCCGCCCTGGCCAGTCGGGACGAGGATGTCCAACTGGCCGATATCGAGCAGGCGGTGGGATCCTTCATCGATCCGCTCGATCCCAATCTACTTTCCGTGCAGGAGATGGCGGCGGTGCTTTCCTGCTCGGACAAGCGTTATCTGCCAGAGCGGTTCCGCGAGGTGGACCGCGCCGCCCTGTCCGAGCTGTTCCTGCAGCTCAAACGCCGGCTGGGATTGCGGTAACCGGGGTGGAATGAACCAGTTTTCGGATTCGTTGATCCGGTTGGTGGCCTGCTGCCTGGGGCTCGCCAGCGGGTGCCTCGATGCCGGGGCGGCCTCCCGCTCCCGTGATTGGCGGGATATCCGGAATGGCCAGCGCCTCCCTTCCGAAACCTACTGCGACCAACCCTACGTGGTTCAAACCCGGGACGGCGCCTGGCTCTGCGTGATGACCACCGGGCGGGGTGCGGAAGGCCAATCCGGACAGCATATCGTCTCCTCCCGCTCCCTGGACTGCGGCCAAACGTGGTCGCCTTTGACCGATATCGAGCCAACCTCCGGCCCGGAAGCATCCTGGGCCATGCCCCTGGTGGTCGATTCCGGGCGCGTTTATGTTTTCTATACTTACAATGCCGACAACCTGCGCAGCGTGATCGCCGGCAATGAATATGCCCGCCAGCGCGTCGATACCTTGGGGCAGTATGCGTTCAAATACTCCGACGACCACGGCCGCTCATGGTCCAGCCAGCGGTATTACCTCCCCCTGCGCACCACCGCGATCGACCGCCGCAATCCTTACGGTGGCCAGGTCCATTTTTTCTGGGGCGTGGGCAAGCCGATCACCGACCGCCACCAGGTATTCCTGGGCGCCGCCAAGGTGGGTTCCTTCGGCCAAGGCTTCATGGAAAGTTCCGAGGGCATCCTGTTCCGCAGCGGCAATATCCTCACCGAAGCCAACCCGGAATTGATCCTCTGGGACATGCTCCCGGAGGGTGACCAGGGCCTGCAATCCGTGCGTGGCCCGGTGTGCGACGAACACAACCTGGTGGCCCTGAGCGACGGCACCCTGTATTGCGTGGCGCGCACCACCGAAGGCTCTCCGGTCCATTATTACAGCCAGGATCGCGGCCACACCTGGAGCCCTCCCGAGTATGCCACTTATGCGCCCGGCGGGCGCCTCCTTCGCCATCCGCGCGCCAACGTGCGCCTCTGGAAAACGGCTGCAGGAAATTATCTGCTCTGGTTCCACAACCATGCCGGCCACAGCTATGAGGATCGCAATCCCGCCTGGCTGTGCGGGGGCCATGAAGAACACGGCCGCCTGCACTGGTCCCAGCCGGAAATTGTCCTCTACGATCCCGACCCCAAAACCCGGATCAGCTACCCGGACCTCGTGGAGCACGAAGGCCGCTTTTGGATCACCGAAACCCAGAAAACCATCGCCCGCGTTCATCCCCTCGATGAAACCCTGCTCCATGACCTCTGGAACCAACACCGCGAGGCCCGCCCGGTTAGCGCCGGGCGTGTTTTCAGCTGGCAGGCAACCGCAGCGCCCACCCACGCCGTGGCGCTTCCCCCATGGCCGGCTTTAGCCCAAGGAGGCGGCTTCAGCCTCGATTTGTGGCTGCTGTTTACAGCCGCCGCCCCCGATCAGCCGCTCCTGGATGCACACACCGCTGCCGCCGCCGGCTTGGTGGTCTCCCTCGTGCCAGGACCTGCCATCCAGATCCAATTCGCCGATGGCATTAGCCAGGCCCGGTGGCAAACCGATCCCGGCTCCATCACCCTGGGCAAATTGCAGCACCTGGTGATCACCGTGGATGGCGGCCCCAAAGTGATCACTATGGTGCTCGATGGCCAGCTCCAGGATGGCAACGGCCAGCGCCAGTTTGGCTGGGGCCGCTTTCCGGCCGCCCTGGACCGGGTGCCCGGCCCCGCGCAGGCCATCATCGCCAGCGGACCGCCAGCCGGCCTCCGTCATTTATGGATTTACCAGCGCCCGCTGCGCACCTCCGAAGCGGTGGCCAATTTCCACGCCGGACCACCGGCTCCGGCCGCCTCGGGACCGGGCCAATAAGCCATGGGCACTACGCTTTTCATTGGGAGTTGGGAGGGAGGTGATGGCGCCGCACCTTTGTGCGCCGGATCAACCGTGCGCCACCACCAGCGCTTGGGCCGCCCGGCAAAGGGCGAACGGAGGAGATCCGGCCCAAACAGATCCCGCCCGCACGATTGAGCTGTTTACATGCACACCGCCAAGGAAAATCCCACTCAATCCGCCCCCCCCCGGCGGGCATCGCTCATGGGCCATCCGGCGTTTTTCAAGGTGTTGCTCCTGATCCTCCTGCTGGGGCACCTGGCCGACCTGGCGGGAGCCTGGCTGTGGCCCACGGGATCGGCCGCGCGCGACCCGCAGCTATCCCTGGTGGCCAGCCGCCGGGCTTACGACTCCGGTTGGTCAACCATCATCATCGGCAAAGCCATTGTCAGCCTCCTCTGCGGGTTGGGTGCCCGCCAATTCCTCCTCCTGCGCCACCGGTGGTATCCGGCCCGCGGTGGTTCATTCCGCGAATTTATCACCAGCCTGTTCTTCGGCACTCCCATGAGCTGGCTGGAAAGCCTGTTCCGGGTACCCAAGCTGGGCGTCAGCTTCATGGCCATCTGCCTCCTGGGCTGCTGGTCGGGGCCTTATTTCCTCTACCTCGGTTACCAATACCCGGCCGCCCGTTACGGCTGGCCCTGGTTGGGCGGCGCCTGGTGGCGGGGTTGGTGGATCGACTACGGTCTCCTGGCCTGGATCCTGCCTGCCCTGGGCTGGGTGCTTTACCTCCTGTGGGACGACTACCGCTCAAACCCTTGATTTTATGATCCGCCTCTTGAACCTCTTCACCAACCTGTTTCCCGCCTGGGTTCTCCTGGGCGGCATCGCCGCCTTGTATGAACCCCGCTGGATCACCTGGTTTGGGCGCAACCACATCGTCTGGGGCCTGGCGATCATCATGCTTGGCATGGGGATCACCCTCAGCCTGCAGGATTTCCGCAAAGTGCTCACCATGCCCCGCGCCATCGCGGTCGGCTTTGCCGCGCAATACACCATCATGCCCCTGCTCTCCTGGGCCATTGCCCGGGCCATGCACCTGGATCCCCCCCTGGCCGTCGGCCTCATCCTCGTTGGCTGCTGCCCCAGCGGCACCGCCTCCAACGTCGTCAACTACCTCGCTCGTGCCAATGTCCCCCTCTCCGTCCTGATGACCATGTGCACCACCTTCGCCGCGGTTTTCATGACCCCGCTGCTCACCAAATGGCTCGCCGGCGCCTACGTCCCCGTCGATGCCACCGCCCTTTTCCTCGACACGGTCAAAGTCATCCTCGCGCCGCTCGTGCTGGGCCTCTTCCTGCATCATTCCACGCCCCGCCTGGTTCGGTTCATGCTGCCCGTGGCACCCCTCATTTCCGTTTTGGCCATCGCCCTCATCTGCTCCAGCATCATCGGCCAGCAGGCTGAAAGCATCAAAAAATCGGGCGGCGTGCTCCTCGCTTCCGTGTTCCTCCTCCACGCCGGCGGCTTCGCCCTCGGCCATTTCTTTGCCCGCCTCTTTGGCTACGACGAAACCATCCGCCGCACCGTCTCCGTCGAAGTCGGCATGCAAAACTCCGGCCTCGCGGTCGTCCTGGCGCAACGCAATTTCCCCCACCTCCCGACCGCCGCCACCCCCTGCGCCATCTCCGCCACCTTCCACTCCGTCATCGGCAGCCTCCTCGCCGGCCTCTGGCGCCTGTGCCCGCCCAAAGACCAAGCCCCTACCGCTCCGAACGGACCCGTCTTGGAATAGATGGCTGCTCCGTGAGACGAAAAAGTGGAATCAGACGAGTGGGAATAAGGTATAGGGAAACGTTCAAACTAGCGATCGTGAGGGAGGCGGAAGAGAGGGACCTGCCCTTTGAAGCGGTGCGGCGCAAGAATGGCAGCCATGAGTATGTGGCGGAACTGCGGCGGGCAGGGTTGAGCCTCTGCATGACCGAGGCGGATCATGGTGCGCAAAACGCGCTGCCAGGCGGGTCAATGGGATCTTGAAACAGGAGTTTGGGCTGGGGCAGGAAGTCAAGACCAAGGCGCAGGCGCGCCAGGCCCTGAAGGAAGGGGTGGGGATCTATAGTATGCGGCGGATGCCTGGGTATCAATTACCGGGTGCCCGCGGAGGTTCACCGGGGAGGTTAGGCCGAGCGGCCGTGAAGGGGGGGAAGGTGTCGGGAAGAAGGGCCCGAGCATTGGAGGGAAGCCAACCAGGAGGTGCTTTCAGCCCAGTTTACCGACTGTGAAACACCGAGAAAAAAGTGACAAATTTAAACCAGGACTTGATTGATGGAGCGCAAAAAAGGTCTGGGGAGACGTCGCAGAATAAGAAAGGCGTCCCGGGGATGGGACGCCTCGCAGTGAATAATTGTTTTCGGAATTATGATTCCCAACCGGGGCGATTGTCGCGTTTCACGAACTTGGCCGCTTCCGGCAGGTTGGTGGACCGCATGTTGGGCCCGTCCCAATCCATGCGGTTGCCTTCGCCCACGCGCAGCGCGATGCAGCCCAGGAGGATGATCTCCGTCAGGTAGGCGGCGATATCGAAGTTGGAATAGGCGGGCGTGCCATCCTTCATCATGTTGAACCATTCCCGCATGTGGCCGGGTGAGCGCGGAATCGAACGGGGGACGGCATTTTCGGAGCAGGCGGGATGCTTGTCGCTGGCCTTGAATTCATCCTCGCCCTTCAGGCAGACGTAGAAGCGGGCGCCGTAGTCATCCGGCGAGAACAATTTACCCTTGTCGCCCACGATCAAAGCTCCGCTGCCCGGGAGTTTGCCCATCATCCCGATGATTTCCTTGGCCACCTCGGCGTCGGGACGGAGCGGTTTCAGCGCATCGTCCGGATTGCCGTCATACCACCAGAATTTCAACGGCGGCAAACCTTCGCGCTCAGGGAATTCGAAGCGGATCCGGGAGGTCTTGGGGAAGGTTTCCGGATAAAACCGGGAATTCAGCTCGCATTCCACCACGCTGGGATAGCCCAGTTTCAAGGCGCGGAAGGGCATGTTGACCGTGTGGCAGGCCATGTCGCCCAAGGCGCCAGTGCCGAAATCGAACCAACCGCGCCAATTGAAGGTGTGGTAAACGCCCTTCTTGTGAGGCCGGAAGGCCGCCGGCCCCAGCCACAGATCCCAATCCAGGTTATCCGGCACCGGGTCCGAGCCCGCCGGGCGATTGAGCCCTTGGGGCCAGATGGGGCGGTTCGACCAGACATGCAACTGCTGCGGGTTGCCGATCACGCCGCTTTGAATCACCTCCACCGCCCGGCGCAAGCCCGACTCGGAGCTGCCCTGGTTGCCCATCTGGGTGGCCAGTTTCTTCTCTTTGGCCAACTGCCGCATGGTCCGCGCTTCCCATACGGTCTGGGTGAGCGGTTTCTGGCAGAAACAGTGCTTGCCCATGCGCATGGCCCGGATGGCCGCCGAGCCGTGGCAATGGTCGGGCGTCGAAACGGTGACCGCATCGATTTCGCTCTCCATCTCATCCAGCATCTTCCGGAAATCCTGGTATTGTTTGGCCTTCGGGAACCGCTCCCCTTTCTTTTTCAAGGTATTCAGGTCCACATCGCAAATGGCCACCAGGTTGCCCCCACAGCTGGCGGCGTCGCTGCTGTCACTGTCGCCTTTGCCGCCCACACCCACGCAGGCGACATTGATGCGTTCATTGGCGCCCAAGACCCGGCCTACATAGGGAAACGCGAAAGTGGCGGCACCCGCAGCAGTGGCGGCCCGGCCTAAAAATTGACGGCGAGTTAATCCATTCATACTCAATTAATTTAATTTGTTTTTTCTCCGTTGATCCACCGATCTGCCCTCTATGGTTGTGGCAGCCCCGTGAATGAACAAGCTAGAAACTACGCCCTCCCGCGACGGCCCTCAAGCAAATTGACTCAAAAACAGCGCCTCCGGCGCGCAGTGCCCGCGGCCGGATGGTTTTCCGTTTTGCCCGCACGGGGCCTGCCGCAGGAGCTCTATCGCACCCCGACTGGCGAGGAAACCGGGGTGCCCAGCCGCGATGCCAGCCAGGCTGCCCATTCCGTGCTGTTCCCGCACTGAAAACTGGACGAATCCCCACCGGCCGGTTAATTTGGCCGGGTAAGCTGAATTGAATGGGCCAGCAGTGACGGCCTTGGAACGGGCAAAACCTTTACGATCCCGGATTGGAGGAACCATGCTGAAGACCTACAGAATCAAGCAGGGTAAAGTGGTGGAAGCACCTGATGCCCTCGGGCCGATCATGCTTTTTGTGCAGCCCAATGAAGAAGAAAAGGCCCGGCTGACCAACCAATACGGGATCAACCCGCATAACCTGGCCTCCGCGCTCGACCCCAATGAGTTGCCCCGGCTGGAAATCGAGGACGACCACCTGGCCATGATTTTCAAGCACCCCAAGTGCTACACGGCGGCGGATAATTTCCAATTCCACATCCATTCGATGGGGCTTTTTCTGTTCAAGGATGCCCTGGTGATTTTGGCACCCTCCGAATTCGCCGAACTGCAAGGCCGCTCCTTCAGCAAGGTCCAGAACATCCAGATGGTCATGCTCCGGATTTTATCCGTGTGCATCGCCCATTTCGTCTCCCACTTGCAGGTGATCAACGACATCTCGGACGAATTGGAGGGCAAGATCCTCAAATCCATGGAGAACCGCCACTTGCTGTTGATGTTCACCATCGAAAAAAGCCTGGTTTACTATGTCAACGCCATCAGCGCCAATGGCCGCGTGGTGGAGCGCCTCAAGGCCAACGCCAAAAACAGCCAGACCGCCGGCCTTTCCCCGGAGATGCTCGAGTTCGTGGATGACCTCGCCATCGAAAACGCGCAATGCCTGGAACAGGCCCAGGTTTACGCGAATGTATTCACAGGACTCATGGACGCTAGGGCTTCTATTGTCAATAATAATCTAAACGTCCTGATGAAGCGTTTGACGGTGATCAACGTTGTTTTCATGCCGCTGAATGTGCTGGCCAGCATCGGCGGCATGTCGGAGTTCTCGATGATGACCAAGGACATCCCCTGGCCGATTTCCTACAGCCTGTTCACGCTGGCGCTGACGGTGATTGGCGCGGCCACCTATTTCATCCTGGCCTACGTGGAAAAGAGAACCTTTGGCGGTTCCAAGTGAGGCGGCGGCCCCCCGCCAAGCTTACCCGATCTCCGGGCCAGCCAGGGCGATTTGCTGAAGCGCTGCGCCAGCCTGGCGGTTGGGGCCGAGGTGCATGCGCGTTAATGAGCGCTGGACCGTGCAGCGGGCTGCCCGGGCCCACGCGGCCAGCAACTGGTTTTGATCCGGCAGATCCCAGTAAAGCTCCCGGCCAGGATTCAGCGCGATCAAAGCCCGCACCAGATGCCCGCCGATTTCCGGCCGGGTGGCGATCACCGGCCCAAGATAACCGGCCTGGGAACCCGCCCGCAAAAGGCCGGCTCCCGCAATGCCTCCGGCGGGGCTTTCAAACACCAGCGCGCTTTGGCTCTGCCGGGCCAGAACGCTCCACACTTTCCGCCGGGGCACGCCAAAGGCGGCCCGGTCCAGAAGCTCGAGCGAATCCCAATCCCCCTCGCGCCAATTGCGGATTCCGGCCACCGGGCCGGCCGGCACTTCACAAGCGGCCGGCACCACCCACCTGGAAAAGGTCCATTCATCCTGAAAACCGAGTTGGTCATAGACCGTCTTCCCCAAAGGAGTGGCATCCAGCTTGGTGCAGCCGATCCCGAGGCTCCGCAAATAGGTGAGGCACTGTTTCAAAAGCGCCCCCCCAATCCCCCGGCGCCGGAAGCCGGGATGGACCAGCACCATGCCGATCCAGCCCACCTCCAGGCCGTAGGTGATCGTGGTGGCGGTGCCCGCCGGCTCGCCAGCCCACTCCGCCACAAAACAACCGTGCGGCTCGGCCGCCATGAACCGCTGCCAATCTTCTACCGTCTGGTTCCATCCCGCCAAGGCCCGCAAGCGGTCGGCAAAGGAAAGATCGCCTGGCGTCATCACCCGCAGTTGCAAAGGGGCGTTCATGAATCCCAGCCTACACGGTCCGCCCGGATTTTGGCCAGCCACCAAATCCCGCCCCTCAAGCCGAACCGGCTTGGCCCGCCGGCGCCACGGTTTGTTCTTGATCCTCGAACCGCCCCTGCGGATAGTGGCCGGCGAGTAAAATGCCCAACCATATCGACATCCCCGGAGCAATCCGTTCGCTGGAGGAATTGGAGGATCGGCTCAGCACGCCCTGGGAGCAGCTGATCGAGGGGTTTGGCCGCCGGGAGGGAGACGTGATGATCCTGGGTGCCGGCGGAAAAATGGGGCCGTCTCTGGCGCGCATGGCCCAGCGGGCCTGCCAGATGGCGGGCGGCCGGCGGCATGTCTTCGCCGCCTCCCGGTTTTCCGATGCCGCCAAGCGCCAGGCCTTGGAAGCCTGCGGGGTCCACACCATCGCCTGCGATTTGCTGGATGAGTCCGCCCTGGCCAGCCTGCCCGCAGCCAGCGAGGTGGTTTACCTGGCCGGCATGAAATTCGGGACCACCCGCCAGGAACCGCTCGTCTGGGCTTTGAATGCGCACCTCCCCGGTTTGGTTTGCCGCCGATACCACGACAGCCGCGTGGCGGCTTTCTCCACTGGCAACGTCTATGGCTTGTCGGAAACCGGCCGTGGCGGATCCCGGGAGGAGGATCCCCCCCGGCCCGCCGGGGAATACGCCATGAGTTGCCTGGGGCGCGAGCGGATCTTTGAATATTACAGCCGGGCGGCGCAGCTGCCGGTGGCGATCATCCGCCTGAATTATGCCTGCGAAATGCGCTACGGCGTGCTGGTGGACCTCGCGCGCCGGGTGCTGGCGGGCGAACCCATCGATCTGGCCATGGGCTGGTTCAACATCATCTGGCAGGGGGATGCCAACGCCCTGGCCTTGCTGTTGCTGGAGCGGGCAGCGACGCCCGCGCTCACCGTCAACCTCACCGGCCCGGAGCTTTTGAGCGTGCGCGAGGTGGCGTTGGAATTCGGCCGCTGGCTCGGCAAAGAAGTGTGCTTCCGAGGCCAGGAGGCCGCCACCGCATTGCTCAGCAATGCCGCCCGCCTGCGGGAATGGTTCGGCCCGCCGCGGATTGACGCCGGCCAATTGATCCGCTGGATCGCCGATTGGGTGAAGCGGGGCGGGGCCGCGCTCCAAATGCCGACTCACTTCGAGGTGCGCGATGGAAAATATTGAGCTGATCCGGCGGCGCCTGGGCGCGGGGCTGGTGATCCCGGCCTGCCCCCTGGCCCTGGATGCGCGGCGCAAATTGGATGCCCGCCGGCAACGCGCCCTGCTCCGGTATTACCTGGCCGCGGGCGCCGGCGGAATCGCGGTGGGCGTCCACACCACCCAGTTTCAAATCCGCGATCCCGCCGTGGGTCTGTTTGAGCCCCTGTTGCAACTGGCCAGCGAGGAGATTTCCCGCGCCACCGCGGATCGAACCGCGGATCATTTCCCCCTTAAAATCGCCGGCCTCTGTGGCCCGACCCGGCAGGCCAGCTCCGAAGCCACCCTGGCCCGCCACCTCGGCTACCACGCCGGGTTGCTCAGTCTGGGTGCTTTAAAGCAGGCGACGGAAGCCGAATTGTTGGCCCACTGCCGCGCCGTGGCGGCCATCATCCCGATCTTTGGTTTTTACCTTCAGCCCGCGGTGGGAGGCCGCGTGCTGTCCCATTCCTTCTGGCGCCAATTTCTGGAAATCGAACCGGTGGTGGCCATCAAAATCGCGCCGTTCAACCGCTACCAGACGCAGGATGTGGTCCGCGCAGCGGTGGAATCCGGCCGCCACGAGGTGGCCCTCTACACCGGCAATGACGACCAAATCGTGCTGGATCTGCTGACCCCTTTCCGCTTCCAAACCAGCCAGGGCCCGGCCGAACGCCGAATGGCCGGCGGCCTGCTCGGCCATTGGGCGGTGTGGACCCAAACCGCGGTGGGCCTGCTGGAAAAGTGCCGGGAGGTGGCGGCGCCAGCCGGCCCGATCCCCTCGGAATTACTGCGCTTGAATACGGAGGTGACCGACGCGAACGCGGCCTTTTTCGACGCCGCCCATGGCTTTGCGGGCTGCATCGCCGGTTTGCACGAGGTGTTGAGGCGGCAAGGGCTGCTGGCGGGGATTTGGTGCCTCGATCCCGCTGAAACCTTGAGCCCGGGCCAGGCCGCGGAGATCGACCGGGTGTATCGGGCTTATCCGCATCTCAACGACGACGCCTTTGTCCGCGCGAATCTGAATGCCTGGCTAAGCGATTAAACCTTCTTCAAGCGGAAGGTGTGGCGCTGGCCGGCGGCCAATGAGTATCGCCCCAGGGCGGCATTGGATTTCACAGGCAGCTTTGGCAATGGCAACTCCTCCCCGGCAGGCACCACCAATTCCGCCTCACATCCGGCGGGCAGTTCCACGGTCAACTCCCGGTTCCCCAGCGGGCCTTGCGCTTTGAATCCCAGTGGTCCGGGAGCGGTGTGCGCCACCAATTGCAGCTGTTCCAAATCAGCCAGCTGCGGCCGGATTTCGCACCGCCGGAAGCCCGGCTCCAGCGGCTGGATGCCGGCCAGATTCATGAAGGCCACGAACAACGGCGCCACCGGGCAATGGCTCCATTGGGCGCCGGAGTCGGGCTGGGCCTGCCAATCCTCCTGGAGCGTATGATTCAGACGCACGGAATCCATGCTGGCCCACCGGGTCCGCAAATCCTTGATGACTACGTCCGTTCGCCCCCCTCGCGCCAGCGCCCACAACCGCCAGCCGGCATTGGCCGGATACGAAAAGCCCATCATCGGCGGACAGGCCACCAGGGCGTCCAGCGCGGCCTGGTTATGGCCCCGGGGGCATTGGTTGAAAAGGAGGGCGGTGGCCAATGAGCGGTCACACAGGCGCGGCTGTTTCTCCTCGGCCAGCCAGGGCAGGTTGTTCACAAACAAATCCTGCTCCACGCTCCAGAAATGGCGGATGGCGCCGGCCTGCAGATCCCTTCCAAAATGCACAAAGGCCTTCTCCCGCTCGGCTTCCCCCAGCGCCAGGCAGATGGGGGCCAGGGCATGCTTGAACATGGCGGCAGCATACAAGTTGAAGGCGCATTGTTTGTGCCGGGTTTTAAGATAGGCATGGTGGTCGATCCACACGGATGGGATGCCCAGGTTTTCCACCGGCAGCAGCCCATTACGCTCCACGAGGCCCATCAAATAATGGGCGAACTTCAGCAGCCGGGGGAACGGCTCCCGCAGCGCATCCAGATCCCCGGTGTATAGATAATGATGCCAGCAATCGAAATTGAAACCCACTCCGTGGTCCAGCAACGGCCCCCAGCTCGTCAGCTGCAGCTGGCGCTCCATCAACCTCGCGAGGCGGTCATAGGCAGGCCAGCAATCCAGGAAATATCCATCCACCGTCAGCCCCTGGCTGAAAGTGGCCAGATACCGCGCCGGCAGCCGCCGCTCACCGAAGGCGGCGTAAATGGCGTGCAATTGATGGCCACAATCGCCGCTGTATTGCTGGCGTTCCCGGCCCATGCCATCCGCCAGCGTCTCCTGGGCGCAGTTGTCCAGCGTGTTCACCGCCGCGCTGAACAGCCGTTGCAGGGCGGGTTCCCGCACCTGGATCACCGGGCGGTTCGGCCAGGGGTAAACCCGCCGGCGCAGGCCCACTGCCGATACCACCACCCGGCCTGCTGCACCATGGATATGCAGTTGCAGCCAGCGGCAGCTCTCGAAATCGAAGGTTTCAAATCGTTCCTGCCCGCCCCGGCATATGAACCGGGTCCAGGCGTCGAAATGGGTGTTCAGCAGGACCGGCCCGCCCGGTTGGTGCGCCTCGTGGACCAGGGCTTCCACGACCGTTCCCGCCGCGGCCTCAATCGTGAAATACGGCCAGCCCACCCCTTGCTCATCAAATTCGAAGGTGAGCACCGCCCCCGTTTCCTTGGCCTCACCGCCGGCGGCCGGCAAATCCACCTGCCAGCTCCCCTGCCCCAACGCCCTGGCCGATGGGCTTCGCTCTTCCCGGTAAGCGCCCGGCACGCGGCACTCAAAATACTCCCGCGGCGGACGCCGCCACTTCACCCAGGCGGATTCGGCCAACCCCTTCACGGCCACGAGGGTTTCCACCATCAGCGGAATGCTGCGCGGGCGCAGCTCCGCCACGCCCGGATTACCGCCGATATCCAGCTGGTATTCGGAATAGTGGGTGCAAACGGAAGGCTTATTGGGGGAGCCGCCCAGGGGCATCGCGGGCAGCCAATCCTCGCCTACCGCATAACCGGCGGCATCCCAACCGTGCGGATAAAGGCGCGAATCAAACTCCTCCTGCAAGGCCCGCAGATACCATCGCTTGTAATGCCCCGGCGGCCAGGCCACCGCCAGGCAGCACTGCCACGTTTCATTGGAGACCACCTTGGCTTTCCGGCCATCGCTCCACTCCAGCTCCAGCCAAAACAAGAACCCCGCCTTGCCCATCGGCGAGGTCCCGTCTCCCTGGCCATAAAAGAGCACGGTGGCGCCGATCACATTTTTCCCGGGCTTGAGCAAGGCCCCCAGATCCACCGGATCCGCCTCCATCCAGCGCGGATCACACGGGGCCGGCCCCCACTGCACGCGCTCCCCGTTGACGGTCAACCGATACCGGCTGTCGGCCACGATCCAGCCCCGCGCGCGAACCGGTTTTTGCGCCACCTCCAGTTCTTTCCGGAACAGCACAAAAGTGTTGGGTAGACACCGGCCTGAAGGATACCAAATCCATTGCGCGGGCTGCAGATCGGGCAGCGCGCCGGGCTTTGGACTGGTGGCAGCCACCGCGCCGGCGGGGGCATCATCCTGGGCTGGAGGGACGGTCAAGGCCAGCGAAGCCCCACCGGCTAACATGGCCCCATGGATGAATTCTCGTCGCGTCATACTGGTTCCCGAGCCTAATTCCCGGCTGGCGCTTCGGCAATCAATATCCATCCCGGGCCGGGCGCACGGGCGCCTGCCACCGGTGCAGGCGGAGGGCATTGCCGACCACCACCAAATCGGAAAGCCCCATGGCCGCCGCGCACAAAATCGGGCTCAGGAAGCCCAAGGCGGCCAGGGGCACGCCGGCCGCGTTGTAGAAAAACGCCCAAAACAAATTCTGCTTGATGGTTCGCAAAGTGGCCTGGGCCAGTTCCAAAGCCTCGGGGATGGCATGCACGTCCGATTTCAAGAGAATAATGTCGGCCGCTTCCCGCGCCACATCGCTGGCCTTGCTGACCGCGATGCCCAGGTCTGCTTGTTCCAGGGCCGGCGCGTCATTGATGCCGTCCCCCACAAAGGCCACCCGCTCCCCTTGCTGCTGGAGCTGGCTAACCAGGGCGGCTTTTTGCTCGGGGCGGATTTCCGCATAAATGTGCTCCGCGGAGATTCCCAACTGGCGTCCGATGGCGTTGACGGTCAGGCGGTTGTCCCCGCTCACCAGGCACACCTTTTTCCCCTGGCGGGCCAACTGGGCCACCACCTCCGAGGCGCCCGGCTTGGCGGGATCGCGCAGCGCAAATAATCCCCAAAGCCGGCCCTCCCCGGCCAGGGCCAGGATGGTGGACCCTTCCCCGGCGGCCCGCTCAATAAAGCCGGAGGCGGCCTGGAAATCCACCCCTTGATCCCGCAGCCAGTTCAGCGAGCCCATCTGCACCACGCAGGACGCGGAGCCGAGCCGCAGCCTGCCCTGCACCCCCGACCCACGGAACTCCCGCCACTCCTCCACCGCGAGCGGCACCGCTGACAATTGGGCGAGCGCCTGGCTGAACGGGTGCTGGGAAGGCCGGGCGAGGGCGGCTACGATTTCCTCCAACGCAGGCTTCCGGGAGGCCGAAGGGCGAACATCCTCCACCGCCGCCACGGCGGCGTGCCCCTGGGTGAGGGTGCCGGTTTTGTCGAACAATACCATGGATATCCGGCCGGACTTCTCCAAGGCCATGGCATCCCGGATCAAGATCCCTCTCCGGGCCGCCGCATTGGTGCCGGCCATGATCGCCACGGGCGTAGCCAGGCCCATGGCGCACGGGCAGGCCACAATGAGCACTCCCGCCAGCACCATGACCGCCATGGCGAAGGGATCCGCCAGGACATGGGCGTGCCACAGGTAAGCCGCCAGCCAGCCATGCACCCGCTGGGCGCTGGCGGGCGCCAGCCACCACCAACCACCGGCCGCCAGCGCGATCACCACCACGGCTGGGACAAAAACCTGGCTCACCCGATCCCCCAGGCGCTGGATCGCCGCGCGGCTGGTTTGGGCCTTGCGCACCACGGCGATGATGCTCGCCAGGGCCGTCTCCTCCCCCGTGGCCGTCACCGCCATGACCAGCGAACCGTTTTCGTTCAAGGTTCCGGCCAGGAGCCGATCCCCGGGCCGTTTGGCCACGGGCAGGGATTCCCCCGTCAGCATCGCTTCATTCACGCTCGCCCCCCCCTCCGCCACCTCGCCATCGGTCGGGATACGATCCCCCGGTTTCAGCACCACCCGGTCCCCCGGGCGCAAACTGGCCACCGGGACCGACTCCTCCCCGCCTGGCGCGGTTTGGCGGCGGGCGGTTTGGGGCGCCAGATCCAATAGGGCCCGGAGAGCTGAATCCGCCCGCGCGCTGGCCAGCGATTCGAGCCAATGCCCCACGCTGATCAAGGTGATGATCGCTGCTGATTCCATGAAATAGAGGTGCAACGGCTGCCGGCTGAACAGGATCCAGGCACTGAAGGCGAAGGCGGCGGTGGAGCCAAGCGACACCAGGGTATCCATATTGGCCGCGCCCACCTTGAGCTGGCTCCAGGCCCCGCGGTAAAACCGCCAGCCGCACAGGCTTTGCACCGGCAAGGCCAGCGCGAAACTGGCCCAGCGAAACCACCCGGTCAGGCCCAACTGGAACCACCAATCCCCCAGGAGCAAGGGCAGCGTGGCCAGGGTACCCACCACCACATTGAACCGCCACCCCGCCACGGGCGACCACGGCGACCCTGCCTGGGAAGCTTGCCCGACGGAAATCTCCCGGGCTTCAAAGCCCGCGGCCTGGATGCACTGAATCACTGCGTTCAGGTCCCGGGGCGCTTCCAACTGCCAGCGTACCTGGGCCTTCCCACCTTCCAAGTCCACGGTAGCCGCGGCCACCCCCGCCACGCCTTGAATGGCTTCCCGCACGTGGCGGACACAATTCTGACAGGTCATCCCGGACACCGCGAGCCAGGACACCGCGGACGGCAGGCTGGCTTCAAATCCCGCCTTTTTCACCGCCGCGATCAATTGTTCCGCCAACACCGGACCGCTCAATTTCACCACCGCCTGCCCATGATCCAAGTCCACCACGGCCTCCCCCACCCCGGGCACGTCTGCCAAAGCCTCCCTCACCTTGCGCTGGCAATTCTGGCAATTCATGCCGGCGATGGTTAAAGTAATCTGCGAATTCATGAATGTCCCTGCTCGTCGATGGCCTGAGAACACTTCCCGCCAAGCCCATCCCGGGGGCCCGGACAAGGCGCCTCCGCCCGGAGTTCGTGATACTCCGCCGAAAAACGTGGGCCTGTGTGGTTATGACTCCGTGCCACCCCGGAAAAGTAATCAAACCACCCAGGCCATTAAAGCTCAAATATCCGTCTGCCATTTGCAGCGCGAGTTTTGTAGCGCGAGTTTTGAGGGAGCACATACCGCACGACCCACCTGCAGTTTTCACCATGGAGGTAACCATTTGAAATGCACCAACGCTTTCGGCCAGCGGGTGGGCAGCGGGTGGCCCGGCGCCAGCAACAGGCCAGGAATCCCCAGCGGCGCCGCGGCACCGCCATCCAGAAGCTCGCGCACCTTCCGTGGCCCGCAGCGCGTCCGGCGCATTGCTGTCTCCGCCAGGTTTTGGAGGGCGCGGAGCTAATTTCCCAATCACGGCTTAGCCGCTTGGCAACCGGCCGGTCCTCTGGCACGCTGGCCTGCATGGTCACGGTACCGCTCGAAAAAATCGCCGCCTATTGCGACGGATTGTTGAAAACAGGGCTGCATGAGGATTGGCCGGGCGCGGCCAACGGGCTCCAGGTCGAAAACCGCGGCCGGGTTTCCCGGCTGGCGGCCGCGGTCGATGCCAGCTTGGCGACCGTCCACCTGGCGGTGGCTGCCCGGGCGGATTTGCTCCTCGTGCACCACGGTTTGTTTTGGGCCCCCAGCCATCCCTGGACCGGCCGGAAATACGAACTGCTGCGGTTGCTGATCGAAAACAACCTGGCCGTTTACAGCTCGCACCTGCCGCTGGATGAACACCCCCGGCTGGGCAACAATGCCCGGCTTTGCCAGGCGCTCGGTTGGAAAAACCGCCAGCCCTTCTTCCTGGAAAAAGGCCGGCCGCTCGGCTGCAAGGTCCGTACCTCCATTGCGCGGCAGGATCTATCCGCCCGACTGGCCATGGTGCTGGGCAAAAATCCCATCCTGCTGCCCGGTGGCCCGAAGCAATGCCGGGTGATCGGCGTGGTTTCCGGTGCGGCTGGCAGCCAACTGGGCCTCGCGGCGGCCGAAGGGGTCGATACCTTCATCACCGGCGAAGGCCCCCATTGGTCCTTCGCTCAGGCAGAGGAACTGGGCATCAATGTTTTCCTGGGCGGGCATTACGCCACGGAGACTTGGGGTGTGAAAGCGCTGGGCGAACACCTGGCGGCCAAATTCAAGCTCCCCTGGTCCTTCCTGGATCATCCCAGCGGCCTCTGATGAAACCCCGGGGCAAAATCATGGCCATTCTGTCGCTCCTGGTGGGAGTGCTCGGCCTCCTCACCTGGCAATTCGTCCCCCTCAAGGCGGTTTTTGCCATCTCGCAGCTCAGCGATCCGGCCCGCTTGGAGACCTTGCGGGAACGGGGCGCCAATCCGCGCCTGAACAAAATCGTCTATTGGCTGGATCAGACCCGGCATTCCGCCCTCTCGCCCGAAACCGTCATCCGCGCCGCACAGCTGTATAATGGCACCCATGAGCCACGCAAATCCCTCGTGCAGGCGGCCCTGCTGCGCAATTTAAAGATCGCCGATGAACTGGGCCTGCTCACCGCCGAAGGCCGCCAAAGCCTCCGCCGCGGCCACACCGCCCTGGTGACCAAGGGGCCCTACGAGGGCGATCCCGCCGAGATCGACCACATCGTACCCATCAGCCTGGCGCCTGAACTGGGCAACGAACTGGCCAACCTGGAAATGCTCCCCAAAAGCTTGAACCGGCGCAAATCGGATCGCGTGGGCCAGCGGCAATTGGAGGTGGCGGAACAATTCTTCCAGGCCGGGCTGATGAGCCGTGAATCCCTCGACCGCGTCCGGGCCAAGAACGCCAAAACCGGCAAAAAATAACCGCTGATTCCAGCCTGATTGAATTCCGGCCTTGCTTCGCAACGCGCCGGTCAATATTGATTGAGCCCATGTTCAATCACCCATTCGCATCAAGACTGTGGTATCTGGCAGGCGCCCTGGTTGGTGCCGCCGCCATCCCAAATCAGGCCGCGGACCTGGCTCTGCCCCGCAGTTCGCCCGAGGCCCAGGGCGTCTCCTCGGCGGGCATTCGCCAGTACATCGAGGCCGCCGACCGGCAGGTCACCACCATGCACAGCTTCATGCTGGTGCGCCACGGGTATGTCATCGCCGAAGGCTGGTGGAAGCCGGAAGCGCCGGGTAAACCCCACGTCCTGCATTCCCTGAGCAAAAGCTTCACCTCCACGGCGGTCGGCCTGGCGATCGCGGAAGGCAAGTTGAGCCTCGACGACCCGGTGCTGAAGTTTTTCCCGGAGGAGGCCCCCGAGGCGCCTTCGGACAAACTCAAGGCCATGCGGGTGCGCGACCTGCTCACCATGTCCTGCGGCCATGAAACCGAGGCCAAATTCACTGATTCAACCTCGTGGGCCAAAACCTTTCTGGCGCATCCAGTGCAGCACAAGCCTGGCACCTTGTTCCTCTACAATACCCCGGGCAGCTACATGCTTTCGGCCATTGTCCAGAAGGCAGCCGGCCAGACCGTCCTGGATTACCTGCGGCCCCGGCTGTTCGAGCCCCTGGGCATTGAAAATCCCGAGTGGGGCACGAGCCCGCAAGGGGTCAGTTTCGGCGGTTTTGGCCTGAAACTCCGCACCGAAGACATCGCCAAATTCGGGCAGCTTTATTTGCGCAAAGGCCAATGGCTGGGCCGGCAGCTGGTGCCCGCGGACTGGGTTGAAAAAGCCACCGCGCGCCAAGTCTCCAACGGGAGCGATCCCACCAAAGATTGGGACCAAGGCTACGGCTTTCAATTCTGGCGCTGCCGCCATGGCGCTTTCCGCGGCGATGGCGCCAACGGCCAGTTCTGCGTCATCCTACCCGAGCAGGACGCCGTGGTGGCCATCACCGCCGACGCCCGCGACATGCAGGCCGAACTTAATGTAGTGTGGGACAAGCTCCTGCCAGCCATTCAGAACCTCCCCCTCGCGGCCAATCCCGGGGAGGAAGCCAGACTGAAAGAAACCCTTGCCAACCTCGCCATCCGCACGGCCGCAGCGAAATAGGCTCCGTTATTGATTTTCAACCTGCCGGGATGAACCGTCCCGGCGGGTGAATTCCTCGTGCAGGCGGGCATAAGTGCCACCGGCGGCCACCAGCGTGGTGTGCGTGCCGCGCTCAACGATGCGCCCCTGGTCCAGCACCAGCACCTGGTCTGCCTGGCGGATGGTGCTGAGGCGATGGGCGATGACCAACGCCGTGCGGCCGCGCAGCAGTATCTCCAAGGCGCGCTGGAGGCGGGCCTCCGTGACGCTGTCGATCGCGCTCGTCGCCTCGTCCAGAACGATGATGCGCGGATCTGCCAGCAACGCCCGGGCGAAACAGATGAGCTGCCGTTGCCCGAGCGAAAGCGCCGCGCTTTTCTCGCCCACCTCCGTATCCAAACCGCGCGGTAGCGACTCCAGCAGATCCAGGCAGTCCAGGGAACGCAACACCGCGCGCACCTCCTCCAGGCTGGCCTGGGGCCGGGCCAGCCGGATGTTGTCGAGGATCGTGCCGGCAAACAGGAAATTGTTTTGCTGGACACTCCCCATCTGCGAATGGAGCGAGGCGCTGGCCACCTCGCGCAGGTCAATCCCATCCACCAGCACCCGCCCGCGGGATGGCAGGTAAAGTTTCTGGACCAAGCCGGCCAGGGTGGATTTGCCACTGCCGGTGTGACCCACCAGGGCCACCGTTTGCCCGGCCTCGGCCACCAGGGAAATATCCATCAGCACCGGGCGGCCCGGCTCATAGGCGAAATGCACCCCGTCGAACTCCACCCGGCCATTAATGCGGGGAATCGGCCGGGCTTCCGGCGCATCCTGCCACTCGGGTTGCAAGTCGAGCAGCCGGAAAAACCGTTCGGCGCCAGCCATGGCCGTGAGCGCCTGGCTGTATTGGTTGCCAATCACCTGGACCGGTTCGAAAAAGAAGTTGGCCAGGAAGAAAAACATGACCAGGTCGCCAAAATCCATGTGCCAGGTTCCCTGCCAGCGCAAGGCCCCGTAGCCGCTGGCCAGCGCCGCCACCCCCAGGAAGAGCTGGCTTTTCATCTGCAGCAGGGGAATAAAGACCGCCGAGGCCTGCGCCAGGCCCACGTTGTTTTCCCCATGCAGGTTCACTAATTTGCGGAAGAATCCGGAATTGATCTCCTGGCGCACAAAAGCCTGGGTAACCCGGATGCCGTTGACCGACTCCGCCAGGGTCGAGGTGAGCCGGCTCCAAGTCTCCTGGACCTTCCGCAAACGCTGGCTGGCTTCACGCCGGTATTTCCGGTTCACGAGCCAGATGATCGGCACCAGCAGCAGCATCAGGGAGAACAGCCGCCAGTTATACCAGGCCATCAAGCCCGCGGCCACGGTCATTTGCAGGCCCTGGATGGTCACCACAAAGGCCACGTCCTGGACGGCCATGCGGATGCTGTCGATGTCCGAAGTCAGGCGGCTGATGATCCGGCCGAACTTGGTTTTATTAAAAAAGGACATCGGCAGAGTGACCAGCTTGCGGCACAGTTCGGACCGCATGTCGTGCGCCACCGCCTCCCCCAGCTCAAGGGCGAGGCGCTGGCGGAAAAAGAGCGTGGACACCATGGCGCAGACCAGCACGAAATAGAGGCCCGCATGAAAATAAATGCCGCCCAGATCCCGCCCGGCGATCGGCCCGTTGATGGTCTGCCCGATCATCCAGGCCAGAACCGGCAACTGCAGGCCGCGGATCAGCGTCAGGAAAAACAGGCAGTTGCGGCGGGCCGCATAAGGCTGGGTGTAGCTGAAAATGCGGCGGATCCATTGGACGCTGAGCGGGGCATGGTCAGCCTCGCGATCCTCCAGCGGGCGGTAAAAGGTGATGGCCTCGCGCGCGCTGTCCAGCTGGCTGAGCCGGCGGCCCGCCGGGCCCGGTTGAGTTCCGGGAACGCTCACGCGGCCTCCGTAAGTGGTTCGGTGAGATCCATCAGCTGCAGCAGGGCCGTATCGCGATAAGGCCCGGCACGCTGCACCAATTCCGCATGCGTTCCCCGGTCCAGCAGCCGGCCCTGACCGAGCACCAGGATCACCTCCGCCCGGCGCAGGAGGCTCAGCCGGTTCGACACCACGAACGTGGTCCGCCCAGCCATGGCCTGGCGCAGCGCCGAGACGATATCCTGCTCCGTCTTGGAATCCACCGAAGCGGTCGGATCGTCCAGGATCAGGATGGGAGGCTCGAGCAGCAGCGCGCGGGCCAGGGCCAGCCGCTGCCGCTGGCCGCCGGACAGATCGACCCCTGCCTCGCCGAGCACCGTTTCGTACCCTTGCGGCAAAGACCGGATGAATTCGTGGGCCGAGGCCGCTTGGGCTGCGCGTTCAATCTGTTCCTGGGTGGCGTGCGGATTGCCAAAGGCGATATTCGCCGCCACCGTGTTCGAAAACAGAAAGCTCTCCTGGTAAACGATGCCGATCTGCCGGCGGTAAGCGTCCAAGTCCAGCTCCCGCAGATCCCGGCCATCCGCCAGGATGCGCCCCTGTTGTGGATCGTAAAACCGGGGGACCAGGCCCAGCAGGGAACTCTTGCCCGTGCCGGTCATACCGAAAATACCGATCACCTGCCCCGGGGCAGCCTCGAAGGTAATCTCCTGCAAAACCGGCGTCCCTGGCAGATACCCAAACGTGACCATTTCAAAAGTAATGCGCCCGCTCAACCGGGCTGGCACGATGCTTTTCGGCGCGTTTTGCACTTCGGCCTCGGTGTCGAGCACTTCAAATACCCGCCGCGCCGCGGTGAAACTTTGCTGCACTGAATTGGCGATGGTCGTAATGTTGGCCACCTGGCCATTGAACTGCTGCAGCAATCCGGCGAAAACCACCAGGCCGCTCCCCAGCGCCACGCGGTCCTGAACGTATAGCCACCCGCCATAGGCGAACAAAATTACCAGGCTCAACTGGGAGAGGAATTGCGTGCCCAAGGTGAACCAGGAGAGGTCGCGGAAAATATTCTGCTGCTGGGAAGTCACCTCGTCATTATCCGTTTCAAAGCGCCGGATGCGGTGGGGCTCGGCAGCGAATCCCTTGATGGTTTGCATACCACGGACGTTCTCGGAAAAGGTCAGCACCAGGCGATCCTGGATTTGCCGGTTGCGCAAATACCCCGGGCGCAGTCGGCCAGAGTAATAATGGGTTACCCACCACAACGGCGCCGTGACGGATAAGCACGCCAGCGTGAGCCCGGGGTGGATCCGCCACATGAACACAAAATAGACCGCCAGGGTGAGCAGCATATTGGTGCCCTGGAGCATCACCCCATCCACAAACAAGCGCGCATTCTGCACATCCCCCGTCACCCGGTTGAAGATCGAGCTGGAGCCGTGGATATCGAAAAAACGGAAGCTTAACCGCTGCAGTTTGGCGTAAAGCCGGTCCCGAAGGTCCGGAACAATCCGCCCCTGCGTCAGCCGGGCGATCGTCATGTTATAATCATAAGTAAGCCAGGCTCTCAACAGGGCCTGCCCGACAATGGCCACCGCCAGCGCCGTCACGGTTTGCAGTGGTGTCCAGGCGGCTGACGGCTGCCATCCGAATGGATAGGCGGGCGGGCGCTGCGCGGGATCCAGCGCGTGGCGGATCACATCCACCACCACGCCCAGTAACTGCAAGCCCGCGATGCCCAGCACCAGCATGGACAAGCTCAACACCAGCGACCGCAGGCAATCGCCGCGGAACGGCCACGCCAGCGCCAGCAAACGCCGCACCAATTCACTGGTGGGGTATTCCTGGCCCGCTTGATTTGTTTTCGAACCCTGAAACATATCCGAACGGCTGAATATAGCCCACCTGCGCGCCCCTTTCCAATTGGAATGCGTGCCGACCAGGCGGGGCCAAAACCACTTTGCATCGGTCGCGGATCACCCGGCTTTTCATGGCGCCCACTCAAGGCGTGGCCCGCGCCGGCCAAAAGGTTTCGCTCGCGTTATACCCCCCGATAAATATATTAAGTTACTGGATTTCGTTGAAGGCAAACACGATGAAAACACTGACCCAACTGATCGCCACCGGGCTCACGATACTGGCCACGCATTCCGAAGCCCAAGAGGTCCTGTTTGATTTTGAAAACGCCCCCGGCTTTTCACCGCTGCCAATCAATCTGACCGCCGGCGGGATCACGGCCAGGTTCACCGCCAGTGGACAGGGTTTCTCCATCCAACCGGCCAACTCCATGGGCTTCACTCCGGCGGGCTTTTCGGGCCTTTGCCTTTACCCGAACAGCGTGTTTGCTTCGGACCTGACCATGGCTTTTTCCCAAGTCCTGACTGCTTTTTCCATCCTGTATGCCCCTCAAGAGCTGGCCTGCGATTCCTCGGCCCGCATGCGGGTGACGGCTTATCTGGGCAACACCCAGGTGGGCACCGCCACTACCACCGCCGAGCCACCCGGCACCTGGCCCTCCGCCACTCTGGCTTTCAGTTCCACGCGGGTATTCAACCGCGTGGTGGTACACTACGACGCCCCACCCCCCACCGGGGGCGACTACGGCCCCATTTTCCTGGCGGATAACCTGCGCGTCACTCCCGGTCCTCCAGCCTTAAGCCTTTCGGCCACCAGCACCAATACGGTGGTGTTATCCTGGCCGGCCAGTGCCACTGGTTTTGTCCTCCAGGAAAACACCGGTTTGCTGGTGGGCCAGTGGATCGAATCCACCAACCAGGTCCAGCAGGTCGGAGACAGCCAGCAGATGGTGGTTCCCGCGTCCGAAGGCACCCGGTTCTACCGTTTGGTTCATCCTTGATCCACCCCGGAACCACCTGCCGCTCGGGTCAGCCCCCCTGCCGGGTTTGAGCTTTCATTCGCCAAATCACTTCCAACGCTACGGAGGCCGGACGGATCAGCCGGAGGCATTCCAGCGGATACGTATTTTGGCACTTGGACTGCATGCATGGCACACAAGGCAAATCCGCCCGCTGGATATGCTGGATTTGGCGATAGGGTCCCGTGCGGGAAGGATTGGTGGGGCCGAAGACAGCCACCACCGGTTTATCCAAGGCGGCGGCCACATGCATGGGACCGGTGTCATTGGTGACCATCACCCTGGCCAGCCGGATCCATTCAATCATCTCGGACAACGAAGTCTGCCCGGTCAAATCCAGGCAGTGCTCAGGCGCAGCAGTGTGGATGGCGGCACCCAAGGCTTTGTCTGATTTGGCGCCCAGGATCGCGAACCGCAACGGCAAGCCCGAGGAGATCAATTCCCGAACCAACCCGCCGTAATTTTCCACCGGCCAGCGTTTATTGGGCCACCGAGCTCCCGGATGCAAAACAATCCAATTTTCATTCCCCGGATGCCATTTATGCTGGATGCCAGCCAGGATATCCGCCCGCAAAGGCAGCCAATCAAATTCCCAATGCACCGGCACCTCCAGCTGCGGCAAGGTCTTAAGATACCAATCCACAGCGTGCACATCCGCGGCCCCACGGGGAATGGTTACATCGTAGAAAGTGGACGCCCCTTCACGGAAATCATCCAAGCCGACCGTGAGGGTCCCATTGGCCAGCCACGCCACCAAGGCACTCCGCGCCAGGCTCTGCAAATCAATGATCCAATCGAATTTCTTTTTCCGGATTTGCCGGATGCTGCGGATCAAAACCAGCCAGTCCATGGGGGATTTCCAGCGGCGGCGGTAAAACGGGAATAATCCGCTGAGATCGGGATCCCCCTCCAGAAGTGGCAAGAGATCGCTGGCCAGCCACCAGTAGATCTGGCTCGCGGGGAAACGTTTCTTGAGCAGCCTCAATACCGGCAGGGCGTGGATGACATCCCCAAGGGAACTGGGCTTTAGGATCAGGATTTTTTGAGGATGACCTGCTGGCACGAATCAAAGCGGCGGTTTCAGGCGCCCGGGCGATTTCGCAATGGCTCGTGCATAACCCGGAAGCGGGGGGTTATTTACCATGCGCCAGGCGCTCCGCCAGGCGCTCAGGCAATCCGTTGGCACGGATTTTGGCCTGGGTTTTGGGGATGTCGTAATCCAGTCTCCGCAACTCGATGGTGCCTTCATCCAAGTCATAGATCCCATAGGCACACTTGGGGTTGTTATCGCGTGGCTGCCCCACACTGCCAATGTTCACAAAGTATTTCCGCCCCGATTCCACCTTGAATTTGGAATAGGATCCCCCGCGAACCAAGGCCACATCGCGGATGAAGGCCGTTGGCACATGGGTATGGCCAAAAAAACAGACATTGGTGTTCTGGTAAGTGAAACTCGAAGCTGCCGCCAATTTGTCGAACACATAGCCCCAGCGCTGCGGGGCATCCATGGTGGCATGCACCAGGGAAAAATTGGCCACCAACCGGATATATTTCAACTCTTTGAGCCACTGGCGGTCATCCGCCGTCAAATGATTGCGGGTCCAGTTGATCGCCTCCCGGGCATGAGGATTGAATCCCTCCAAATCAGCTTCCGAGCAGCAGTATTCATCGTGGTTGCCCTTCACGCAGGGCATGTTCAGTTTGCGCACGATCTCCAAACATTCCTTGGGATTGGCATTATAGCCGACAATGTCCCCGAGGCAGGCATAATGCGTGCACTTCTGGGCCTCAGCATCGGCCAATACCACATCCAAAGCCTCAAGATTGGCATGTATGTCAGCTAAAATCGCGTATCTCATCTTGTCACAATCTCTCTAACCAACAATCGCGAATCCTTTCAGATCTCCCCCTGCTTCTTCCCAGGCGATCTGCGTGTTTCGGACTAAACCGCCCAATCCGGATTCCATTATAGCTTTCAAAAATTCTTCCAGTTCCCCTTTTTCCCCTTCCGCAACCAACTCTACCCGCCGATCTGCCAAATTGCGAATGATTCCTGTCACTTCAAAACCCGACACCAAAGATTTCACCGTATAGCGAAATCCCACCCCTTGCACGTGGCCAGAGTAAAAAACCCGAACCCGCTGCCGATTCAGGCCCATGCAGCCCTTTGGTTGAACTTTTTCAAATTTCCCAAGTTAAAATGCCGCTCAATCTAAAGCTAGTTCCATGCCAAGATGCAACCATATACCAACCTCGAGAGGCAACGATTTTCCTTCACCGCGTTCCCTGAATTCAGTTAAAGCCCATCACCAATGGCCATATCCCACTGGTTACCAAACAATTAAAACAATTTCCTCCAACCCACACCATCCCCAATTTATTTTTTCACCGACTCCGGCACCGACAAGGTGAAATCCAGCTTCACCGGGTTTTGGTCACTCACCGAAACCTTTTTCTGCAAGGTTCCCGCCTTGGGATGCGCTATCTCAATGACGTATTCGCCCGTGGGTAAATCGCCCGGCAACTGGAATCCCCCTTCCGGCCCGGTCACCGCAAAGAAAGGATGGGGCACCACCCCAATAAAGGCGAATTCCCAAGGGTGGACCTCGCATTTGATTTTGATCAAGACTTCCGGCCGGTCAAAAAAGTTGGTGCTGACCATGCCCGTCAAAGGTTGGGCGATATTAAACTCCGGATTGCTTTTGGGCAGGGCGTGAACCGTATCCATGTAAGGTTCCGAATTTCGAATCACGAATTTTTGTCCGGTCTGCACCCCTAATACATAGGGATAAAACCCGGCGTTGGTTTGATCCAGCAATGGCTGGCCAATCGGGGCAGGGAATTTCTTTCCTTCCAATCCCTCTTTGACATAGACAAATACGTTCTGCAATCCGCCATCCGGAGCCAGCAACCAATGCCGGGTAAATAAGGCCTCAGGATGCACTTTTCGGACGTCCGGGAAATCGGTTAAATCGACCAGGACTGACGGGGGTGGAGTGCCCCGCAACGTCACTTTCCCCAGGATCGTCGCCGCTGGCAATTCACTGCCCAACGCCAAAAACATCAAGGATATCGCCAGCCAGTTTAGCCCCAGGTGCAGCCGGAACGATCCGACCGGGATGACCGAGCCCTCCCCACAGGTTTTGGCGCCCGCCGGTGGGCCCATCAGGCGCTCACTGCCTGCGGGCAAAAGGCCCCACCGGAGCGTTGGATTTACGTTCACGGCTTAGCGCAGAAACAGCGCCGATTCAATGGTGCGGGCAATCAGTTGCGCTCCAGCCGCATTGGGGTGAACCTTGTCGGGAAACAAATCCGGCCGATTGCTCAGGGCTTCGTAGAGATCAATAATCGGCGCATGCGACTGGTGCGCAGCGCGCTTGATGGCGGGAATGACTCCGTGCGCCAGCGTGTCGTCATTGATGCTCCATTGCGTTTCGTAAACCGGCACCGGGAAGCACACCCATACCTTGGGGCGCGATGGCAACCGGGTGAAATGTTCGATCATCTCCTTGAGATTGGCCTCGAATTCAGCTCCGTGTTTCCAATTTTGATCTTTGGTGTCGTTGGTGCCCAGCTTGATGATGACCAAGTGCGGGCCGTAGGCGGAAGCCTGGTTGAACTCCGGCTGGGTCCAGTAAGGCTTGTCGCCCTTTTTCAACAGGGTGGCGCCGCTCACCCCGAAATTCTTCACCTCAAACTTCGACCCCATCAATTTGCCCAAAACTGCCGGATAGCAGTTGGTTTCGCGGCCTTCCACTCCGGATCCGTAAGTGATGCTGTCGCCAATGCACGCCACGCGCACGGTCCCCTCAATGTGATCCCACCGGAAAGCGGAGCGCCGGGAGGTTTTGCAGCCAGTCAGCCCGAGGGCCATGAGCGCCGTCAAACTCATACCCAGACCCAAGCCAAACTTTATTTGCGAAATGTTCATACCGGCCCAATCTAAGCCGGAAAACCGGTCCCACGCAACGGCGAACTTGCTGCCGGGCACCCAGCGATCCGGACTTCAGAATGAAACAGCCCGACCAGGTTCCAAAGTATTTAAACCGGCAATTTGGTGGATAAAAACGCCCCCCAAGGGCCGGTTATGCGCCGCGCCAAGCACGGTGCATGGTTTTATCATCCAACCCGCCAACGGCGTTTTTTGAGGCCTTGGCACCGGCTTCATTATTCCTGGCTTGGAATTTTCTCAATTACATGCACATTAGCCTTCGTAAATTTGGAATTGGGCGATGGCCAGGCAGCCGCGATCCGGACCGTCCTATTTTCTGGCCGGGCTGGGCACATCGTGCAGAAAGCGGAGTTTAACCGATGAAAACGGGCAAACATATTTTGGTAGTCGGAGCGGGGCCGGGCGGCTTGACCGCCGGCATGCTATTGGCACACCGCGGATGCCGCGTAACGATCGTGGAAAAACAGGATCGTGTAGGGGGCCGCACCTCGGAGGTCAACCTTGGCGAATTCTCGTTCGACCTTGGACCCACCTTCCTGCACCAGAAGTTCACTTTGGACGAAATGTTCGCCGAAACCGGGCGCCGAAGCGATGATTACCTCGATTTTGTGGCCCTGAAACCAATGACCCGCCTGTCGTGGGGCGATACCTCCCTCAACACTTATACAGACACCGCCCTGATGGCGGAGGAGGTCGAACGGGTGTTTCCCGGCAGCCGCGACGGTTTCCTGCGCTATATGAACCACCACGCGGATAAATTCCGCGCCATTTTCCGCTGCCTCCAGGAGCCTTACCAGACGCTGTCCTCGTACCTGCGGCCGAAGCTGCTGCGCGCCCTGCCTTACGTGGCCACCACGCGGAGCGTCTGTGACATTCTGGGTGATTACTTTACGGATGACCGGCTCAAGCTGGCCTTTACTTTCCAGGCCAAATACCTCGGCATGTCGCCGTGGCACTGCCCGGGCCTGTTCAGCATCCTTTCCTATATCGAATACCGTTTTGGCATTTTCCATGTGCGCGGCGGACTGAACCGTATTTCGCATGCCATGGCCAAGGTATTCACCGAACTGGGCGGGCAATTGCGATTGAACTGCCCGGTCCAGGAACTGCTCTTTGACGGTTCCCGCATGACTGGCGCGCTGTTGGCCAGCGGGGAACGTTTGGCCGCCGATGCCGTGGTGGTCAACGCGGATTACGGTCATGCCGCCACCCATCTGTTCGGCGAACGCAACCTGACCGAATCCGCCATGCGTCAGCGCCGTTTTTCCTGCTCCACTTTCATGCTTTACCTCGGGGTGGATAAGATCTACCCGGATCAAGCACACCACCACATCCTCTTTGCGGATAACTACCGGGCCAATGTGGAGGACATCCAAAGCGAGCGCCGCGTTTCCGATGACATGTCCATTTACATCCGCAACTCGTGCATCAACGATCCGCACGTGGCGCCCCCGGGGCAGTCCGGCCTTTATATCCTGGTCCCCACCATCAATACGCGCCACGGCTTTGATTGGCGCCAAAACCAGGAGGAATATGCCGATAAAGTCCTGCGCCGGATCGAGGAACGCACCTCGATGAAGGATCTGCGCCAGCACATTATCGCCCGCCGCATCATCACTCCGGCGGCTTGGGAAAGCGATTGCCCGATCTTCCTCGGCGCCACTTTCAACCTGGCTCACACGCTCCGGCAAATGCTTTATTTGCGGCCACACAACCGCCTGCAAGGCTTTGCCAACTGCTACCTCGTAGGCGGTGGCACCCACCCAGGCAGCGGGCTGCCGACGATTTTTGAATCCGGCCGCATCAGCGCCAACCTTATTTGCCAGCAGTTGGGAATGCCCTATCACACGGTGGATTTGGCCAAAGAGATGCTCCGCTCGGCATGACCACCATCGGGTTCCTTCGCCTGCTGCACACCATCCTCTCCCCGCGGGCAACCGTGGACCCGGTGGCCATCGAACGCCTGGGCTTGCTGGCGGTGAAAATCGCCCAGATGTACGCCGTCCGCCCGGACCTGATTGGGGAGGAAAAATGCCTCCAGCTATCCCGTCTGCTCCACCGCGCCACCCCGTTGAGCCGGGATGATTTCGAGCGACGCTTTAGTGAACTGGCCCCCGAGCGGCTGCTGTCCTGCCTGGCCAGCCTGGACCAGGAACCCCTGGCGGCGGCCTCCCTGGGCCAGATCCACCGGGCCACGCTCCGGGACGGCCAGCGGGTGGTCATTAAATTCGCCAAAAGGGAGTTCCACGGCGATTTCCTGAAGGATGTGCGCCGGCTGCGACGCTTGCTGAAGCTGATTTTGTTTTTTTATCCCAAACTCCAGCGCCTGGCGGATCCAGCCGGCGCCCTGGAAGCCGTCGAACGCCAAACCCTGACCGAGATGGATTTCCTGGCGGAAATAGCCGGGGCCGAACGCCTCGCCCACCTGGTGCAAGGCCAAACAGCCAGCCTCCCGCACCTGCGGCGGCTACACTTTCCGGCATACCGGCCGGAGCTAAGCCACGCCCGTTTCCTGGTAAGCAGTTTCATCGAAGGCCGCACACTGGCGGAATGGCTGGCCACTGGCAGCCTGCCATACGAAGCCTTGCTCGACCTGTTTCGGCTGCATGGGTATTTCCTTTTTGTGCGTGGCGAATTCCATGGGGATCTACACCCGGGCAACATCATCTGGCACCAAGGCGAGTTTTGGTTCCTGGACAATGCCACGATCGAAACGATTCCACCCACGTTCGCCCGCGGCCTGTTTGACATGCTGATGTTGCTGGGCCAGGGGGAGGTGCTGCGCGCGGGAGCCCAACTCGCCGCGCTGTCGCTGAAACCATTGAGCGACCGCCAGCGCCGCAAATTCCTGGACGAATTCGCCCGTCTTTATCTCGGCTTTGCGGGCAAAACCGTGAGTGAGGTCAGCCTGACCTCCCAGATGATGCGCACCATCAAGATGGCGGTTTTGAACGGTTTGACCTTCCCCCGCGGCGCGTTTCCCCTGATCAAGAGCCTCATGTATCTCGATGGCATGGTCCTCCGCTGCGCCCCCCAGGCGGTGCTGTTGCGGGATGTGGCCCGGTTCCAGCAGGATTTCCCGCTGGCCTGAGGATCCGCCGTTTCGTTGACCCTGACGGCGGGAATTTGCTACAACCACCGAGCCATGAAATCACTCACTGAACATCTTTGGTTTGAAGTGCCCCAGCGGATGGGTTTTGTGAATATCACCCGCACCGTGGAGGAATTGGTCCGCAAAAGTGGAATTCAAGAGGGCCTTTGCCTCGTCAACGCCATGCACATCACCGCCTCGGTTTTCATCAACGACCACGAGAGCGGCCTCCATCACGATTACGAGGTGTGGCTGGAAAAACTGGCCCCCCACGCGCCCGTTTCCCAATACCATCACAACCGCACCGGCGAAGACAATGGCGATGCCCATCTCAAGCGCCAGGTCATGGGGCGCGAAGTCGTGGTGGCCATCACCAAAGGCCAGCTCGAGTTCGGCCCCTGGGAACAGATATTTTATGGGGAATTCGACGGCTGCCGACGCAAGCGGGTGCTGGTAAAAATCATCGGCGACTAGCGCTATTGGCTTGTGCCTCCCGGCGGGCTTGCGTTATGGTGCCCCGAGGTTTTTGAAAAACCGCGCTAATGTTGCACTAAAACATACTCTGAAAAGGTAGTCACTCCCATGAAAAGCTCCAAGTTCTTGCTCTGTTCCCTGTTCCTGGCAGGCTCGCTGGCGCAGTCGCTCGCCCAGCCGGTGGTCAAGCTCAGCCTGCGCAGCTACACCGATGTAACCAATCTGGTTACCCGGATTGGCACCAACGTGAATGCCAGCCTCCAGGACATGCCTGTTCAATCCCTGAAAGCGGGGATGGGCATCGACGACCTTTCCCAAGTCGATCTCAAGAAACCCTGGGAAATCGCCCTTTGGTATGACATTTCCGCGGGCATGCCGCTGCTGGCGGTGAAGATCCCGGCCGCCCAATGTGACAAACTGAAAGCCACCCTTGGCGAAGGGGGCTTCCTGCGCCAGGAGGCCAAGCAATGGAGCCAGCTGGATAACGGGATCAGCCTGCTGGTCTTCAAAGAAGCGGATTCCCTGACGGATGCGGAAAAAGGCTGGCTCAAGGATTGGAAAGCCGAGGCACTGCAATCGCCAACCCGCGCTCTGGAACTGAACCTGCATCTGAGCGATGCCCAGCGAGCCCAACTCACGGGCGGCCTGGCGCTGGTCAAAATGTCGGCGTTCCAAGCCATTAATTCTCAAAAAGCCCCGGAAGGCGCCCCTAATCCCAAAACGGTTTCCGAGATGATGAACATCTATTTCGAAATGGTGGAAACGGTGATCGCCGGCATGCAAAACGCCAAAATCGGCTTGGAACTGGGCGCCGATTCCCTCACCGTGGACAAGGTGATCACCGCCAAGCCCGATTCCGACCTGGCACGGTGGCTCAAAAAACCAGCCATCCAATTGGCTGAGGCTGACCTCAACGGTTTGAATTCCGCCGCAGTGGCCTCCTTCGCGGGCTGCATGGGCAAGGATGCCAAGCTGCAAAAAAGCATGGAAAAAATGATCACGCTCAGCTTCCAGATGCAAAACGCCAAGACGGATGAAGCTGCGGTCAAGGAAACCAGCGAAATACTCAACCAACTGCTGCCCATGGTTTTCACGGGGTCCTTTGATTTCAAAGAACACCTTTCCTTCACGGGCATTTACCGTTTCCCGGATGGGAAGGCCCAGGATAAATACAGCCGGCTCGTCCGTTTCATGAACACCAGCCTCCAGTCCCAGGTGGGTGAGGACAAAATCTATTCCTCAGCCACCATGACCGAAAAACACCACCAGGCAAATGGGGTTCAGGTGGATCGCTTCACGTTAAAGCTGAATGAAAAAAGCCCCCTTTTAAAGGAAGCACGCCAGGCGGAACAGATGAAGCTGTTTTGGCCCAATTTCCAGATGGAATTCGATTATGCCATGAAGGGTGACCAGCTTTTTGTGGCTTCGCCGAACCAGATGCAGGCCCTCTTGGAAGGTAGCGCTGCGAAAAGCAACCTGGCAGCCCGGATGAAATTGGAAGACGGGACCTGCATAGCGGGCCAATTTAACCTTCCGGCTTTGCTTTCCCAAATATCCTCCATGGTGCCGGAACCGCAAAAATCGATGTTCCAAAAATTGAAAGGCAAAGACACAGCGATCACTTTCCAGATCAGCTTGAACCAGCAATTGCATTCCTCCGGCACGGTGCCCATGCAACTGCTCCGGGAACTAGGCAGTTTGAGCGGTGAGTAAATCGCGGCCCGGCGCAGAAAAACTCCGCCGGGCGCTTTTAATACTTTTCGCCAAAATCATATTACGGTTAAAATGCCGTCGTGATCGAGGTTGAAAAGGTGGGCTTTTCCTACCCGGACGGCCGCCTGGCTTTAAAGGAGATATCCTTCCAGGTCGCCGCCGGGGAGACGGTGGGTTTGATCGGGCCGAATGGCGCGGGCAAATCCACCCTCCTCATGCACCTGAACGGATTGCTCGGACTGCCGAGAAAGACCGGCGTCATCCGTATCGGCGGCCGGGAGGTGAATGACCAGAACCTGCTCGAAATCCGGCGCCGGGTGGGGCTGTTGTTCCAGGATCCGGATGACCAATTGTTTTCCGCCACCGTGGCGGAGGATGTGGCGTTCGGCCCGATGCAGTTGGAACTACCCCCCAAGGAACTGGAGCAGCGGGTCCAGGATGCCCTCCGCGCGGTCCACCTCCCGGGCTTTGCGGCCCGCGCCCCACACCATCTGAGCCTGGGGGAAAAAAAACGGGTTTGCCTGGCCGGCGTTTGGGCCTGCCAGCCCGAAATTCTGGTTTTTGATGAGCCAACCGCCAATTTCGATCCCCGCGGGCGCCGCGAGTTCATTGCCCTTTGCCGTTCCCTGCCGGCCACCAAGCTGATTGCCAGCCACGACTTGGAGATGATCCTCGCTTTGTGCAGCCGCGTGATTGTGCTGGATGGCGGTGAACTGGTCGCCGTGGGTGAAACCACCGCCATCCTCGGCGACGAAGAATTCATGCTCGCCCACGGCCTGGAAAAGCCCCACAGCCTGTTTCACTCCCATCCCCACGCGCACCGGGCGGTGCCCACGGTTTGCCAACCCGCCAACGGCATGGCCAAACCTGCGGTATGACCGAGCCGGAGGAACCGCCCGGACCGGTCGAATTGCCGATCGACGGCGCACTTGATTTACACACTTTCCGGCCCGCCGATGTAAAGGGCGTGGTGACGGATTACCTGGCCGCCTGCCGGGAAAGGGGAATCCTGCGAGTGCGAATCATCCATGGGAAAGGCATCGGGCAACTGCGGCAGACCGTGCATGCACTGCTGCCCAAGCTGCCCGATGTCGAATCCTGGCACCAAGCCGGCGAACTGATGGGTGGCTGGGGCGCCACCATCGTCATCCTGAGGCCAGCCCGGCCGTAAAGATGGGCGCTAAAAGCTCAACAAGCACTGCCAGATGAACATGTTCCCCAAGGCATCGTTGTTTTCCCAAATGCGTTTCACCAGCGCGGCATCGCCCGTGATCGTCGGTATTTCCTTCAACTTTTCCTCCCAGGGGATGCAGACGCCCGGCTTGATCCGGGACTGGGCCTTGCCAGCGGCGGAGAATGGCGCGATTTGGCTGACATCGGGTTTGGGCGGGATCGGAGGCGGTGAAGCGCTCCAGGAATAAGTTCCATACTCGCGCGTGAAGTCGGTCAACGCCTGCATGTTCTCGATGCTCATGTCATTCTGCATGATCGCGCTGGCGTCCATGATGTAGCCCCCGTTTTTGGCAACGCCATCGATGACTTTTTTGCAGCATTCCCGCACTTCGTCGGGCTTGCCGTAACTGAGCAGCACGTTGGGGATGCCACCGCTCAGGCAGAATTTATCGCCCAACCGGGCATGGACCTTGAAGATGTCGCCGCGGTCCACATGATACAGGATGCTCTGATCCGGCAGTTCCGTGAAGGTATCCAGGTGCGCATCCCAGTTGCCTTCGGCATAAAACATGGTCTGGAGGCCGTTGCGGAAAAATTCCTGGATGATGGGCTTGAGCGTTGGCCAATAATGGGAATGGAACTGCTTGTGGGAGATGAACGGCACGCAGCCGCGATGCATCCAAAAGCCGATGGGAACCGTCTTGGTGGGATCGGCGGTGCTCAAGCCTACGTGCAGCAGGTGCGGCATGAGGGCTTCGCAGGCCTTCAAAACCTTGTCCGGCTGCTGGAACATATCCATGGTCAGGCCCACGTATCCCCGCAATTTGTCGGCGATGATATCGAAGGGCGCCTTGAAGATGCCGGCGATGGCCGATACCGTGCCGCACTCGGTCTTCAATAATTCGTTCTGGCGGCCAAAGGCGCTGAAGTAGGACATCATGGCCATGCCGCCTTTCACCAGCGACAGGTTGTTGCGATAGTGGTTGGGCGAACCGATTTTGGCCGCTTCGCCGCAGACCCGGGGAAACCACACATTGTAGAGGAAGCCCGTGGGATCTTCGATCAGTTGGTCATACTCATCGGCCCGCATGAACGCGTCGTCTTCGGGTGGTTCACGATATTGGAAGCCGGTGTTGGGCGGCACATCGATGCCCGGGATGCCGTAATATTTCAGCCCAATGGCCTGGGTGAGTCCCGTCCACACATACACCATGTTGCTGACGACGGCGTCCCAATCGAAATCAGCCGCGCACTTCCGGGCGGCGGTAAACGCCTTCTCGTAGTCGTGCACCACCTCCTGGCAGGTGAAACCGGCATATTTGGCGGTGAATTCGGCGACAAACGGCCGGAT
>CAIMWS010000426.1 GCA_903845125.1 uncultured Verrucomicrobiota bacterium | reverse complement strand
CTGTTTAAGCGTCAATGGCAATGTGGTGGTGGCTTTAGGTTTCGATCTGAAGTTTGGCTTTGGCCTGAGCAAGGCTGATGGTTTTTATTTCAATTCATCCGCCAGTGGTTCCGATCCTGAATTAAAGCTGTATTTTAAGGCTGAAATTCCGGGTTTGACCGCGACCGGTCAGTTGGCATTCCTTCAGTTGGAGGTGACCGACGACTCGGAATCGCCTAGCAAGTTTGAAGGTCATTTCATCGTCGATCTAAAGGATCCAGATAACGACGGCAAACTGACGTTCGCAGAGTTGACATCTAGCGGCACACAGTTTTCCGACATTATTTCAGCCAATCTTGAGGCTATAGCTGACGTCAATCTGGCAATGATCGCCAGTTTTGGAGGGAACACATCGTTCCCGCGCGTGCTGGCAGATTTTAATTTGGATTGGTCATGGGATTTGGTTCACGGATCACAAGGTCCGACGGTTGCCTTCAACAATATTTACCTGGATTTGGGTTCGTTCATTTCAGATTTCTTTGGTCCAATCCTGACTGAAATCCGCAAGGTAACTGAACCGCTGCAGCCCATCATTGATGTGGCCACGGCTCGAATTCCTGTTTTGTCTGATCTGGCTGGAGAAGACATTACTTTGCTGGATTTGGCGGAAGTGTTCGGTTTGTTGGAACCTTCTACCGTGGAGTTCATAGATGGGGTGATACAAGTGGTTACGCTCATCAATGATTTGGATGGCATTGGCGAAGGCAGCATTTTGATTCCTTTTGGCGGATTTAATCTGGGTTCCGATTCCAGCGGCCATATGAATCAGATCCAAGCGCTGCAATCCCTCTCCGAGATTGACATGGCGCAGGTGGTTCACGATGCGTCAGGGCCTGGCGTCAGTGAAACTTACAAGAGTCAAACTTCCAAATTTGCTGGCGATGTGGGCAGCCTTGATAATTTCAGCATACCCATTTTCAAAAATCCGATGGAACTGTTCAATTTGTTCATCGGTGAACCGGTGCGGTTGATCGAATGGCGGATGCCGACTTTCAAGTTTGAGTTCACCTACGTGCAAAAAATTCCCATTTATCCCCCGCTGTATGCCCAATTTGGGGGGAGCATTGGGGCTACAATCAACATTGGTTTTGGATACGACACTTACGGCATTCAGAAATTCATTGAAAGCGAAGACAAGAATGCCTTGGATCTTTTGGATGGATTTTATGTCCTTGATTTCGATGCCAATGGGAAAGACATCAATGAATTGGAATTGAAGGGCGAGATATTCGCTGGCGCCTCAATTAATTTATTCATGGTCGAGGCTGGGGTTAATGGCGGCATTGGGGCCACCGTGGGATTTGACCTTAACGACATCAACAATGATGGCAAGGTGCGGGTGAGCGAAATAATCGCCAATGCTGAGCAGGATCCGCGTTGCATCTTTAATATCAACGGCCGGATTTACCTGTTTCTAGAAGCCTTCCTCAAGGTGGACTTGTTTTTCTTCAGCATTGATAAAACTTGGAGGTTTGCCGACATCACTCTTTTTGAATTTAGCATCACGTGTCCCCAGCCCGTATTAGCCACCTATGACACCACCACTAAAATTCTGACCATAAACGTAGGTTCACGAGCCAGCAATCGGGGAGCCGTCGATACCAACGACAATAGCGAGACATTCATCGTTAAGCATGTTGATGGAACCAGCGGCAGCGAGACGGTTGAGGTGCAATGGGGCAATTACCGGGAAGAACATCAATCAGTAGCCAAAATTGTGGTTGAGGATGCGGGTGCGGGCAATGATTACTTGGATTTTCGGGGTGTTTTATGCCCGGTGGATGTCCATGGGGGCATTGGTAACGATACGATCTATCTCAGCGATGGAGTTGGCTCGGTGGTGCATGGCGGAGACGGTAACGACACCATCACCGCCAGTTCCAACGAGATAGCCATTAACGTCGTAATTTACGGTGATGGTGGAAATGACATTCTGACCGCTGGCCCTGCATCCATAACCATCCATGGCGGAGATGGAACGGATACCATTACTGGCAGTCCGCTCGCGGATACGCTATATGGTGACGGAGGCCCTGACATTATCGACGCTAGTGATGGTGATGACACGGTTTATGGGGGGGATGGCGACGACACTATTGAAGGGTATAGTGGCAACGATTTGATTTATGGAGAAGGAGGTGCGGATAAGCTGCGGGGGAGCAGGGGAGACGATCTGATATACGGCGGTGATGGCGATGATGAAATTTATGGTGGTTCCGGCAATGACCTGCTGGTTGGTGGATATGGCAATGATAAGGTTTATGGTCAGGGAGGTATTGACGTCTTGGTGGGGGATAACTGTGACCGCGTGCTGGTGGATGGAACAGAAGTCACGCTGGCACAAATCAGTGCCACACTGTTGAATATTGGCGCAAAGGGCGTCACCATTGAAGGCATTACCGGCAAAGAGGATCCAGCCAAGCTGGGCAATGACTTTCTGGTAGGGGGCGGCAACATAGATATTCTATTGGGCGGAGATGGCAATGACTTCATGTATGGTGGCAATTTCTTTGCCAATGGGGATACGGAAGTGGTCGAAGAGGATTTCAACGACTTTTTCGATGGCGGCCGCGGGAATGATCAAATTTTCGGGGATGACGCCATGGGCCGTACCGGAGACCGGGACACGGGGATAACAATCCAATCCAGCATTTTTTACGACAATAATAAGAACAACATCAAGGATGCGGAAGAAGCGGGATTTGGCGGCGTAACGGTAAAACTCTATACCGTGAGCGGTCCAACCTTGGTGGCAACGGAGGTTACCAATCCAGATGGCAGTTTTGAGTTCAAAGGCCTGGATCCGAAAAACTACTATTTGGTGTTTTCTCCAGTGGCTGGATACACCTTCGTCACCCAATATAATGGCGTGGCGGGAGCCAAAGCGGAGGATTCCGATACCGATGGCGATACGGACGCCTCGGGCCGCACTGGAAACTTTACCCTCACCTTCGACGAAACCGAAACATATGTCACCGCGGGCTATCAAGGGGATCCCATCATTTCGATATCGGATACGACGGTCACTGAGAATAATACCGGCCAAACCCAGGTGGTTTTCCAAGTCACCTTGTCGGGCATTCAGACTTTTGCAGTTTCAGTAAAATATGCCACTGCGGATGGGACCGCCAAGGCTGGTAAGGGAGATTACACCAGCGCTTCCGGCACCCTGGTATTCGGCCCGGGTGAATTATCCAAACAGATTGTAATCATGGCCAGTGGCGATGCCACTTACGAGAATGACGAACAGTTTACCCTCACCCTGTCGAATCCGTCCGCTGGCGTAAAACTGCCAGCCACCGCCACGGTTTTGGGAACCATCCTGAATGACGATCCCGTTCCGCAAATTTCCATTAAAGATTATACCCCATTGTCCGATGCGCACGAGAGCGATGATGCGGTTTTCACCGTCACCTTGTCCAATCCGAGCGATTTCACAGTGAAGGTAGGTTATCGCACGGATTCGGCTTATTGCACCACCGGAACTTGCGGCACCCTTTTGGTGGATGATGCGGCCATACCTTTTGGTTTGGGGCCGAATCCCGACTTTATCATGCAGAACGGAACGCTCGTTTTTGCTCCCGGGGTGACTCAGCAGAAAATAGCGGTAAAGGTGCTCAGCGACAATCTGGATGAAAACGATGAGCAGTTTTACGTGGATCTGTTTAATCCTGAGATGGCAACCATCGCCGACAATCGCGGATACGGTATTATTCCCGATGACGATCAGGAAGTGAGTGTAACTATCGAGGCCAAACTGCCGTCCAGCGATCTTTATCATACCGATGTTCTGGAAAATAATGTTTCTCCAGTGACGGTGGAGTTTCTGGTCAAACTGGTTCAAAATGGGTTGGCTAAAGAGAGCGGAAAAACCGTAACGGTCACCTATTCAACCTCCCCCGGAACGGCTATTGAAACCACCAGTATTTTACGGGGTATTTTTGCAGATTATGAGTCGGTCCCGAACGATTATCAAACAGGTGAATTGGAGTTCGCACCAGGCGAAACCGAGAAAACCATCACCGTGCAGGTTTACGCGGATAACTTGGTGGAGACGGATGAAAATTTCTACGTCAACTTAATCGGCGTTGACAATGCCCAGATCGCCCGAAATCCCGCCAAGGAGAACAACCATGTGACCGTTACGATCAAGAGCAATCCCGCCACTTCCGGGGTGGACAATGGCCCGTGGGCAATTTGCTTTGACCGAACCGAATATGAAGTTCAGGAGCCTGAAAGCGGAAGTTCATTTGTAGAAGTTACCCTCCGCCGGGCGGCAGGCAGTTCGCATGCGGTGGCGGTGTTTTACACTTCCGGAGGTTCTGCCACCGCCGGGATTGATTATCGAACCATCTTCCGGCAGGAAGTTTCCTTCGCAGTTGGCGAGTTGGTCAAAACCGCAAGGATCGAAGTTTACAGCGATTCAATAACCGAGGGAGATGAAACAGTTTACTTATTCTTGAAGAATCCCACTGGTGGTCCGACCAGAGCGGAGCCGGATCAAGCCAAGTTGACCATCCATGATGGCGATCTCCCGAAAATGTGGATTGAACCACCCACGCTGTTTGTGTTCCCGATCAAGATCTATGGCATCAATGAAGGAAGCACGGAAACCAATGTTAGTAAGACTTTCAAAGTATACTTGGATACACCCGCTGGACCCGGTGGAGCGGAAGTGTATTATCAGACCATCAGCTTGACCGCCCGAGCGGGGGAGGACTTTACCACCACAACCGGCACCCTGCACATTAATACAGGCAATACTGAGGGATCGATATCGGTGCCGGTGTATGGCGATAAAAACTCCGAGTTAACCGAGACATTTGCGGTGAGGCTTACCAATGTTTCCGGAGCCACCTTGACCGCCGGAGATAGTGTGGCGGTGGCGAAGATTTACGATGATGATTTGACGGAGATCACTGGCCAGGTGTTTTACGACTCAAATCGGAGTGGATTCATGGATTTGAAGGAAAAGGGTATCAAAGGGGTTGATGTGGAAATCACCTGGTATCAAAGCGGGATCGAGCAATCAACTGTGGTACAAACTGACGCGAACGGTTTTTATCAGCATGATGTGACCTTGGGGCCTGTTACTATTGTGGTGGATGGCAACACAGTGACCTCGCCGTATAAATCTTTCCCCATCCTGATCGGGAGTGGCACTTACACCACCACCACCGACAACGAAGCCCAGACCGCCGAATTTGACGGGGTGTTGGGAATTTCACCCTACGAAAAGGTGGGGTATATGAATTCCTTCACCTTTGCGTTTCCAACAGCTAATGACGACGTTGGCCGGGGAGGGACCGACGATACCATCTTTGGAGGTCCAGGCAATGACTTGATCGATGCTGGAGCTGGGGATGACCATGTGGTGGGAGGGCATTGGACCACGGCTACCGACAGCAACGCGGAAGTAAACCAGACCAAATACAACGCGGTGATCAAGGCCACCACCACTGGTTTGCACAGCATCTATGCGGGGGGACCAATATTTTACATCGATACCAGTTCTTCATCCTCGGGAGGTAGCATCAGCGGTCAGATTTGGATTGACTCCAACCCGAACAATCAACAGGACGCGGGTGAGCGGTTGTTGACGCAGGAAGTTATGGTCACGCTGCTGGACTGCGATGGTAACCCAGTCAACGCGGTGCCCACAACCACGGGTTTATTTCAATTCAGCGGTATAAGCCTGAAAGCCGACGGTAGCACCAGCAAGTATAGCATCCGGTTTGATATTCCTGCCGGTTTGGAATTCGTGACCCCTCGAATTGGACTGGCAACCCGGGACAGCGACGCCATTAACGGCGGGCGCACAGGCGTGATTGAAATCAGTTTGTTGCATCCTGCGGCTGGGAATATCGATGCGGGAGTTAAATCTTCCAGCCTGATGCCGGGCGTTGGCGTGAACAGTTTCGTTTTTGATGAATTGAGCTACAGTGTTTCCGAATCGGTCAAAGGCGGAGTGCTTTCGGTTACCATCGTGCGGGACAGCGCCTACCAAGGCCGTTCCGTGGTGATACGGGCAGAGGATGGGGCTGATGCATCGGGTGTGGCTGCCGCCCACGTTGGGATCAATTACGCTGCGGTTTCACAAGTCCTCTATTTCGCGGTTGGTGAGACAGCCAAATCGGTGAACATCCAGATCGTTAATTCGCATGGCATCAGCTTCTGCGAAACTCTGCAATTCCGGCTGTATTTGCGGGATGTAACCGGGCGGCCCATGGATGATGCCGTGGTTTACTTATACAGCGAAGGGGTCGCTACCAATCCTGACGACGATGTGATTGCAGGCGGGGATGATTGGGACATAATCCTCGGCGATTCCGGCAACATTCCCGCTTATGCGGTGATTGGGCCATTCGCCCAGCGGAATCTGCCGCAATACTTGGGCGATATCAAACGCAACGGCGGGCCCGGTAAGGACGATATCGATGGCGGGAATGGCCCCGACTATATTGATGGGCAACTGGGGGACGATGAGCTGGCTGGTGGTGAAGGATTGGATTATGTGGACGCTGGCTTGGGCAATGACCGGATATTGGCCGAGTTGGATGACGACCAATTGGATGGCCAGCACGGCAAGGATACTATCGTTTCCCAACGGGATGTGCCAGTCATCCAATTGGCCACCAGTGGTCTTACTTCAACGCTGATCCATGCCACAATGGAGGGCGGAGTGTTGAACATTTACAGCACTTTTACGCTGCGCAATATTGAGATCGCAAAAATCCTGGGTGGGGATTCTGATAACAGCATCAATCTGCGCGGGTGGTTGGGGTCTGCGTTTGTTTCGGGCGGAAACGGCCAGGATACCTTGCTCGTGGAAGGCGATACAGATATGATCCTCAGCGACTGGCACGGTTCAGTCTTCGACCGGCTTTTCTTCTTATATGCCAATGGCTTCAGCAAGGATGCCGCCATAAGCTTGGCCAGTGGCGCTAATTTTCAATTGGGGGGAATTGAAAAAGTGTATCTCCGGGGTGGAGTGGGTGACAATAGGCTCGATGCATCCGGTTATTCCCGCAAGGTTACCTTGGAGGGCATGAGCGGGGATGATCAACTGATTGGCGGTTCCAATAACGACACTTTCGTTTTCATTGCCGACACGGCGCTGGGCAAAGACACCATCACCGGCAATGGCGGCATCGATACTTTGGATTTCACGGGAACCCTTTCCAATGTCACCGTTGATTTATCCAAGCTCGATCCGGTGGAGCAGTCAGTAAACGCCAACCTTAAGCTGGTCCTGATCGACAAGTTTGAAGGAGTTACTGGTGGTAGTGGGAATGACCTGCTGACCGGCAACGATTTGGACAACATCCTCTCAGGCGGTCTGGGCGACGATGAACTGGCCGGCGGCCCCGGCAGCGAAACTTACGTTTTCGACACTGACGAAGATTGGGGTTCGGAAACAGTTACTGAAAATGCTGGCGATTCCGGCCTTGATAAAATCGATTTCTCTGGAACCAAGCATTTCAATGTATCCTTGGACCTGTCGATCATCGGCACTTACCAGAAAGTAAATGACCACCTGGACTTGAAGATCATGGGGGAGGGAGTGGATGAGGTGGTTGGCGGCGAAGGCAACGATGTGCTGCGCGGTAACCGGTTTGACAACACGCTGCGGGGTGGCAAAGGAAGTGATATTCTGGATGGCAAAGGCGGCAACGACCTGCTGGATGGCGGCGCTGGGAATGACACTCTTTACGGCGGGTTGGGTAATAATGACCGCATCATTGAGACGGCGGACACCAACTTTGTGCTGACCAATTCAAGCTTGAAGTGGAAGAACGGGGAAGTGGATTCCTTGGACGGGATAGAAAATGCCAAACTAGTCGGCGGGCTTTCGGCCAACACCTTCACGATCACGGGTTGGACCGGCAGGGGAGAAATTCAAGGCGGTGGTGGTTTTGACACGTTGATAGCGGCCTTTGATGCGAATTTCGCCATCACCGATGTCACCCTTACTATTTCCACGAGTGCTGGTCCCATCACCATTGGCAGCATTGAAAGCGTAAAACTTTCCGGCGGGCCGGGCAACAACACCCTGGATGCTTCCGGTTTTAGCGGTTCGGCAACTTTAAAGGGCGGAGAAGGGAATGACATCCTGGTGGGTGGCAAAGGACCGGATACAATCTATGGCGATTCAGGCGACGATACATTGACTGGAAATCAGGGTAACGATGTGTTGGATGGCGGCGCTGGAAGTGACACAGTTACCGAAACCATGGATGCCACTTGGTTTATTCTACTTAATGACTGGTTATATATTCTGCGGAGCGATGGTTTGGAGTATAACGTGCTCAAAAGCCTTGAAAACGTGGTTCTGAATGGCGGCGCAGGCGTCAACTACTTCAATATCACCGGTTGGAATGCCGGTAATTTGACTATCAATGGCGCAGGTGGCAATGACATCGTAGGTGCTTCAATTGGCCAGACCTTGGTGGATCAGAGCATCACCCTTACGGATACTTCACTTTCCTTCAACAGTTCTTCTTTCCTCGTCAATTTGGTTTCCGTGGAAGGAGTCTGGTTGGTGGGTGGTGGAGGAAATGATTTGCTGGACGCCGGCAATTTCACCGGGATTGTTTTGCTGCAAGGTGGCGCCGGCAATGACCGTTTGATTGGAGGCAAAGGCGTGAACATCCTCG
>CAIMWS010000425.1 GCA_903845125.1 uncultured Verrucomicrobiota bacterium | reverse complement strand
CCCGGCGGGCCGGAACGCGGTGAACCTCGGTCGGTTTAAACAATGATACCTATGAACGAACTCCATTTTTTACTGGGTCTAACTATGAATACCTTGGTTTATCTCCTGCTGGCCATCCTTGGCTTGGTGGTTTTTGTGGCGGTGCTGGTCGTGATCAACTTCCTGCAGGTGTATATCCGCGCCCTGGTTTCCAAGGCCAATGTGAAGTTCATCGAGCTGATCGGCCTGAGCCTGCGCAAAGTGCCGGTGAGCCTCATCGTGGATAGCCGCATCACCGCCGTGAAGTCCGGCCTCACCGTGTCGATCGACCAGCTTTCGGCCCATTTCCAGGCGGGGGGCAACGTGGAGATGGTGGTGCAGGCCCTGATCGCCGCCAAGAAAGCCCAGATCCACCTCGAATTCGATAAAGCCTGTGCCATCGATCTGGCTACCAAAGGCACCGGCAAGACCGTTTTCGAAGCGGTGCGCACTTCGGTTAATCCCAAGGTCATCGATTGCCCCAACCCGGTCTCCGGGCGCGTCACCATCGACGGTGTCGCCAAGGACGGCATCGTGGTGAAGGTCAAGGCCCGGGTGACCGTGCGCACGAACCTCGACCGCTTTGTGGGCGGCGCCACCGAGGAGACCATCATCGCGCGCGTGGGCGAAGGCATCGTGACGACGATTGGTTCCTCCGACTCCTACAAGATCGTGCTGGAAAAGCCCGACCGGATCTCCAAGACGGTGCTCGACAAGGCTTTGGACAGCAACACCGCCTTCGAAATCCTCTCCATCGACATCGCGGATGTGGACGTCGGCGACAACATCGGCGCCAAGCTGCAGTCCGCCCAGGCTGAGGCCAAGAAACTGGTGGCCCAGGCCGAGGCGGAAATGCGCCGCGCCGCCGCCGTGGCCTTGGAACAGGAAATGATCGCGCGCACCCAGGAAATGCGCGCCCGGGTGGTGGAGGCCGAATCCCAAGTGCCCCTGGCCATCGCGGATGCGTTCCGGCACGGGAACCTGGGGGTCATGGATTACGTGCGCTATAAGAATATCCAGGCGGACACCTCGATGCGCGACAGCATCGCCGGCAACACCCCGCCTGGCGCCTCGGAAACCAAATCCAGCTAACCGGCCATCCGGGCCGTGATCGCATGGAGAACCTGCTGATATTGATTGTCTTTGTGGCGCTTTCGGGGCTGTCCTCCTGGCTGCAGAAGCGGGGGCGAAATCCCGATTCGCCTCCGGGCGCTCCGCCCGGGCCCCGGCCGCCCAATCCGTCCGAGCCGCAGCCCGTTTCTTCCCCGGAGCCGGCCTTCGACTGGGAGGCGGAACTCAAACGCTGGCTGACCGGCGAGAGCGAAAAGGAATCCGCCCCGGTATTGGTGGAAGAAAGGCCGGCGCCGATCCCTTCCGCGCCACCGGCGCCCGCTCCGGTGGTGATCGCCCCCCCACCTTTGGTCGCCCCCAAAGCGGCCGTGGCGGTGACTTTGGAGCCGGCGACCGCGGGGGGGGTGGCGATGCCGCCTCCCGCCCTGGTGCGCACCGCTGTCTCCGCCCAGCGGATCCCGCCGCCGAAAACCGGGCCGCGGACCATTTTTTCACGGTTCGCCAGCGACCGGGCCTCCCTGCGCAAGGCGTTTATCGCCTCCCTGGTTTTCAGCCCGCCCAAAGCGCTCGAAGATCCCCGTGGCTGATCGCGCTTCTTTTCGTTTTTTGCTTATCGACACACCCCACGGCCCACCGTAGTATTCTGGTCAAAGCCGTGGCCCTGCAACCGGAAGGCCGCGCGGGTGTAGCATCCCTTTCCCGGCCGGCGGTCCCGGATGTGCCGGGCCAGGCGGCGAATAGAACAGTGTGTGTTTGGAAAGCCAACGATAAAATGAATAAAGCGACATCTCCAACTCGGGAGCGTGTGCCGTCCGGCAAGGCTCCTTCCCCCAATCCTGAACCAAGCCTCAACCGGCGCGGCTTCCTGAAAGCCCTCGGCCAGGCCGGCGCGCTGCTGGCTGCTCCGCAGATCATCCCCGCAACCGTCCTCGGGCGGGATGGCGGCGTGCCGCCCAGCGAGCGGATCGTGCTGGGCGCCATGGGCATCGGCGGCCGGGGCACCTATGTGCTGGGCTGCTTCCTCCAGGAGCCCGATGTGCGGTTCGTGGCCGTGGCCGAAGTGAAGGCCGCCCGCCGCCAGGCCGTCAAGAAAATGGCGGACGCCAAATATGGCAACCAGGATTGCGCCACCTACCGGGACTTCCGCGAATTGCTGGCACGGGAGGACATCGATGCCCTGCTGATCGCCACCGGACCCAACTGGCACGCCATGGCCTCCATCCTCACCGCCAAGGCGGGCAAGGACGTGTATTGCGAGAAACCGTGCTCCAAAACGATCGCCCAAAGCCTCGCCCTGGCGGAGACCTTCCGGCGCACCGGCCGGGTCTTCCAGGCGGGCACCCAGCGGCGCAGTCTCCCCAATTTCATGTATGCCATCGACCTGGCCCGCCGCGGGAAGCTGGGCAAGCTGCATACGCTGTATGCGCACCCGGGCGGCCTGGGCACCGGCCAGAGCGGCTGGCTCCCCGCCGAGCCGGAGCCGAACCGGGAGGAAGTCGATTGGAACCTGTACCTCGGTCCCACCGCGTGGCGGCCTTTCAACAAGCGCATGCTGGACGGCTTCAATTTTGAAAAAGGCGGCGGCCTCACCGGCGGCGGGTGCCTCGAGTGGGGCTCCCATTGCGTGGATCTCTGCCAGTGGGCCAACGACGCCGACGACACCGCCCCGGTGGAATACGAGCCGGTGCGCAACGAACTGCACGCCCGCTACGGCAACGGCGTCAAGCTCATCCTCCGCAACGACGGCTGGCTGCCCCTGGGCTCCTGCCCCGTCCGTTTCGAGGGCGAAACCGGCTGGGTGGAGACGGCCGACAACGGCGACCTCGTGGCCAGCGACTCCGGCCTGCTGGCCGGCAAGCTCGCCAAAATTTCCGGCTACCCCGCCAACTTCCACGTGCGCAACTTCCTGGACAGCGTCAAATCCCGGAGCCAGCCCCGGGCCAACGCGGACGTGGCCTGCGAGGCTCACATCGCCTGCCATGCGGCCAACATCGCCCTGTACCTGAACCGCAAGGTTTATTACGATCCGGTGAAAAACGAGTTCATCGGCGACGAAGAGGCCAACCGCATGCGCTCGGAGGCGCTGCGCGAACCGTGGAGGATCTAAAGTCTGGTGAATATCATTAATTGAAAAACAACCTTTTATAAATATGAGACTTTACCTTCAATCGTTGACCCTGGGCGCCCTGCTGGCGGCCGCCGTCACCTCCCTGGCCGCCGAAAGCCCGGCCGAAAAACAAAGCCGGCTGATCCGCGTGGTGCAATCCGAAGCCGGCTACCCGGAAAAGGCCCTCGCCTGCAAACAGCTGGCCATCTTCGGCGGCCGGGAAGCCGTTCCCGCCCTGGCCGCCCTGCTGCCGGATGAAAACCTGAATTCCTGGGCGCGCATCGCCCTCGAAGCCATTCCCGATGCCGATGCCAGTGAGGCGTTGCGGGCCGCCTTGGGCAAGGTGCGCGGGCTCAACCTGGTGGGCGTGATCAATTCCATCGGCTTCCGGCACGACGCCGGGTCGGTCCAGGCGCTGGTGCCGCTGCTCCAGGACACGGATGCCGAGGTGGCCTCCGCGGCTGCGGCCGCCCTGGGCCGGATCGGCGGGCAAGCCCCTGCCCGCGCCTTGGAACCGCTGCTGGCCTCTGCCCCCGCGGGTACCCGGGAAGCCGTGGCCGAGGGCTGCATCCTCTGCGCGGAGAAATATCTGGCCGGGGGTGATTTCGCCGCCGCCGCCCGTCTGTACGACGCCGTGCGCGTCTCCAGCGCCTCCAAACAGCGCCTGCTCGAAGCCATGCGCGGCGCCATCCTGGCCCGCAAGAACGACGGGATCCCCCTGCTGCTCGAGCAGCTGCGGTCCACTGACAAATCCTTCTTCAGCATCGGCCTGCGCACCGCACGGGAATTGCCCGGCGCCCAGGTGACCCGCGCGCTGGCGGCGGAGCTGGACAAATTCAGCCCTGAGCGCCAGGCGGTCCTGTTCATGGCCCTGACGGACCGGAAAGACGAAGCGGTGGCTCCGCTGGTGGCCACCATGGCCCAAAGCGGCCCGAAGAGCCTGCGGCTGATCGCCATCAGCGCCCTCGATCGCGCCGGCCAGGTTTCCACCCTGCCGCTGCTGCTGCAGGCCATGGCCGAACCCGACGCCGAGTTGGCGGCCGCTGGCAAGGGAGCCGTGGCCCGGCTTTCCGGCCAGGAAGTGGATACCGAAATCATCGCCCGCCTGGCGGACACCAAGGGCAAAATGCGTGCGGCCCTGATCGAGTTGGCGGCGCAGCGCCGGCTGGAATCCGCCCTCCCGCGGATCGTGCCCTGCGCCGAAGATTCGGAGGCGGTGGTGCGTTCGGCCGCCGCGGCGGCCATCGGCTCCCTGGGCAGCGACTCCCACATCCCCGTCCTGGTCGGCCTGCTGCAAAAAGCGGGCAGCGCCAAGGATCGGTCCGACCTGGAGAAAGCCCTGGTGGCCGTTAGCAGCCGGGTCGGAGCCAAGGCGGTCGCCAGCCTCGCGCCACTGGTGAAAAGCACCAGCGCCGAGCTGCGGGTGATCGCGCTGCACGCCCTGGCGGGTGTGGGCGGCCCGGAGGCCTTGGGGATCGTCAAAGCCACGGCCAGCGATGCCGATGACGCCCTGCAGGACGAAGCCGTGAACATGCTCTCCACCTGGGCCAACAACTGGCCCGATGACGCCGGTTTGGCGGACAGCCTCCTGGCCCTCGCCAAATCCGGCAAGAAGACCTCCCACAAGCTGCTCGCTTTGCGCGGCTATCTGGAATGCATCCAGGGCGACACCAAGCTCAAGGACGCCGAGAAAGTGGCCAGCCTCAAGGAAGCCCTGCCGCTGGTGACGCGGATCGAGGAAAAACGCCAGGCCATCTCGGTGCTGGGCGCGATACCCGCGGCGGGCGCCGTGGACCTCCTGGAGACTTTTGCCCGGGATGCCAGCGTGACTGAGGAAGCCTGCCTCTCGTTGGCGGGCATCGCCACCAAGCGCGGCGTGGCCGGCGATCTCCGCCGGAAAGCCCTGCAAATTGTGGTTGATAACACCAAAAACGAAGCCACCCGGAAAAAGGCGGCCGACGCTCTGCAGCGCACCAAATAACGCCAGTTGAAAGACATTGACGCATAGGCGGGCCCGGTTTCCGGGTCCGCCTTTTTCCTGCCGGGAAGGGGGGCAGGCGGCCCTTTGGTCCGTTGCAGCCAGGCCGGCTCCATTGGCCCAAAGCCAGGCCTTGAAAAACCGGATGTCCCCGGCAGTGCTTGGCGCGATGCTCCTGGCCTTGGCGGGCGGATCCGGGCCATTTCTGCGTATGCGATCGGCAAATCCTGAGGATTTTGGTGACGGCGCCCCGGCTGAATGCTAGATCAGAGGCTGTGAAACGCCAACGCATTGTTCAAGATCGGGAAGACCGCATCGACTTGGAGATTGTCGTGGATGCCGGTAATGCATCCGAACGCGCCAGGGGTTGGTATGATTATCTGCAGGGAGCCGTCAAATTTCCTTTCAAGGCCAGATGCGTTGGCCAGCAGGCCAGTTCTCCACTGAAATTGGGGCAGGAGGTCCAGGTGTTGGGCCTCGCGGATTCTGAGGCCTGCGCCCACGAAATCAAAGTGACCATCCAATGGGCAACGGGTGCCCTGGCGGTGCCATTGTCCCAGTTGGAGGGAATTGAAATTGCCGACCAACCCCGGCAGGCCATCGCCGATTGGCATTATTGGGTGGCGCGCGGCTACGAATATTAAACCGCGTCCGGGCCATTGAAGGAGCCGTTTTTTAAGGGTGGCAGGTTAAAATCTTCCCCCCTTCCGGTCCCCAAAAACGCGAATCCCAGCGAGGGTGGGGAGGAACGCCAAAAGACCTCTGGCTACACAACCATCTGAAACCATCTGAAACCATCTGAAACCATCTGAAACCATCTGAAACCATCTGAAACCATCTGAAACCATCTGAAACCATCTGAAACCATCTGAAACCATCTGAAACCATCTGAAACCAT
>CAIMWS010000424.1 GCA_903845125.1 uncultured Verrucomicrobiota bacterium | reverse complement strand
CGGTGATCATCCTGGCCAACCGGGCGGCGCAGCAAACGCGCGGGGACATGCCGGAGCGGTCCCGGTGGAAATGGGATCTGACGCAGCGTCTGTATGACGCTGAGTATAGCGAACAGGATGTTTTGGAGTTATACCGGTTGATCGATTGGCTGTTGCGGCTGCCGGCGGGGTTGGAGCTGGAATTCAAGCAGAAAGTGGCAGCCTACGAAAGGAGCAAAGCGATGCCTTACGTGACAAGCATAGAACGAATGGCGAAGGAAGAAGGCCGCCAGGAGGGCGAACTTGAAGGCCAGCAGAAAGGCCAAATCACCAGCCTGCAGGCGGCGGTTGTGGAAGTGTTGCGGGGCCGGTTTGGGGAGCTTCCGTCCGCCTTGCAACAGGTTATTGAGCAAACCCGGGATTCCGGCCGCTTGACCCGGCAGCTGCAAGTGGCCATCCGCTGCCCGGATATCGAAGCCTTTCGACAATTCCTCCAGGCCAGCAGCTAACTTTTTTACCTGCCAGGCCGGACCAGCCTGGACGATTACCTGTGACCACCAAACCGATCAGGAGGTGTCTGTGAGCGGCACCCGTGCCGGACAGCCAGAGCCGAGCCGGGAGTGGTCGCCGCCTCCGAAATCGATCGAAGTGATCATCCACTATTTCCTGAAACGAGCCCATGACGCCCGGTTCGTGAACGGTGAAGAAATGGGGACCCGCCCCGGGACCGTGCCCGTGAAACGGTTCCGCGACCAGCTGAGGCCGCCCCGCAGCAAAGGAAACCTGAAGGCACCCCATCCGCCTGATGGCCAGTCTCGAATTTCCTTCCGAAGCAGCAACTTAACCGCTGATCTCCAGCCATGAAATCCGGCTGGCAAAAGGTGGTTCTTGACGGCTTGGAGGCGCTCGATGGCCAGGAAAGCCCCCATGGGCTTTATGGCCTGCGGGAAGCGTATTCCGTGGAAGGGCGGCGGCCGTCACTCGCGCATCTGCTGGGGGCTTCCGGGAAAACCAGCGTTTTGCGGCACGCCGGATTTCAGGATCTCCATAGCCGGTTTGGCTCGGAAAAACTCCGCTTCCGGACGGAGGATGGGGATGGCGTGGCGCTGCAAGTGCTTGATTACGCCACGACCAAGGTGCGGCAATACGGTTCCGCCTACCGGCTGGACACGCACCACGGGAAGCTGCCGACCCCACCGGATTGGGACCTGGAGAGCCTGGTTCCGAAGCTGCCGGACGGCACCCCGGGACCCCGGGGGATCCTGCTGGTGGCGCATTTCGCATCCGGGAAAGAGCTGCCAGACCTGCTCGGCCGGAGCACCAGCCCGGAGTTCTTGAGCCGCCATGGGGTTGCCCATTTCAGCCGCGGTTGGGAGGACCGGCACGGGAGAGGTTTCCTGACCGCCGTGCTGCTTTGGAATTCGGCTTCCCGCTAACCAAAAATCCAGAGCACCAGCGGCAGCACCAGCGCCAGGTAGAGGAGGGTGTTGACGACAAAGAGCACGGAGGCTTCGCGGGGGCGCAGGCCAAACATGTTCGCCACCGCCACCATGGTCACGGCGGTGGGCACAAAACCCTCCACCACAAAGATCTTCCAGCGCAAATCGGCCAGCGGCCAGGGAGTGAACTGGCTGAGCCAGGCGAGGCCCAACCCGAGGATCGCCCCCAGGACAAACCGCACCAAGGCCAGTCCGGCCAGGATGCGGACCAGGGGGCGGACTTTGGACAGGTGCAGCCGCAGGCCGATCCCGAAAAAGGCCAGCGGCGTGATAGTGAAAACCAGGATGTCCAACAGGCGCCAGGAACTCACCTGGACCGGCCGGGGCACCCCGGAGGCGGACAGGATGACCGCAACAAGGCTGGCCGGCAGGCCAAGTGAGCGCCAATCCAGCAGGCTGCGGAGGATGAGCCGGCCCAGGGATCCGGCGGGCTGGGCGGAGGCAAAATGCCTCGCCAGGGGATAAAACAGGACCACCACCAGGGGGATGAAAGCGATGAAATAGACATTGGCCAGACCCATCCCATCCTCGCCATACAACAAGTAAAGGACAAAAGCGCCCATGGTGAACCCATTATTGCCGAGGCCGCCGGCCACCGCGAAGAGACCCCTTTCGGCGCGGTCTTCGGTGAACCAGGGAGCCATGGCCAGGGAGAGAAAGGTCATCAAGACCACCTGGACGACGGCCAAAATGGGCAGGGCGGCGTCGCTGGGCTTGAGGTGCAGCCCCCAGACGCTGAAAAAGCCCACCACCGGGTATCCGAACACGGCCACCAAAGTCATCAGGCGCTCCCCGGTGCGCTCGCTGACCCAGGCCAGACGGCGGCAAAGATAGCCGCCCACGGTGGTCAAAACCATGACCGCCGCTGTCACCGCGAATTTGGCGCCTATATCTGTCACCTTGATGGGTGGTGGTTGCTCGATTTTGTTGGGCCTGGATCGATCCGCTGCCCGGATTAAAACCGGGCAAGGAAGGCTATCTTGGCGGCATCCTTGGGGGCGCCGCAAGCGGAATAGTGCCCCACCTTGCTTTATGCAGGGAGGGAAGTGAGGGCGCCGCTGGTTTTTGCGCCTGCGGCGCATTGAATCGGCAACCCCGATCGGGTCGTGATGCAAGGCGAACGGCCATGGCTTGGCGCCATAAAATTGCGTGAAACGGCTGATCCCATTGCCTGGGGATGGTTTTGAGCTTCAGGCGGCCTGATATTGGCGGCGGAAATCCTTGGGGCTGGCGCAGGTGAGCTCCCGGAAGCAGCGGTTGAAATTGGAGAGGCTTTCGAAGCCGCAGGCGAAGGCGATCTGGGCGATGCCCTGGCTGGTTTCGATGAGGAGCTTGCGGGCGTGGCCAATGCGGACCTCGGTGATGAAATTGGTGAGGGTGCGCCCGGTCACCCGCTTGAAATAGTGGCAGAAGGCCGAGCGGCTCATGCCGGAATCGCGGGCGATCTCCTCGTGGCTCAAAGGCTGGCCAAACCGAGCGAAAACATGCTGGTAGGCGCGGTTGATGCGCTCGCCGGCGCTTTCGTCCAGGCAGGGGACGAAGCCGGCGCTGGAAAGCTCGCGGCGGTCATCCGTGCGCGCCAACTCCCTGAAGATCATGAGGAGGCCGATGAGCAGGTCAAGCCCGTGGTGCTGGCGCAGGTCGAGCATCAGGCGGGCGGCAGCGTCGCGGGCCCGGCCGGTGAATTGCAGGCCGCGGCTGGCGGCTTTGAGCAGGCGGCTGGCTCCCGCCAGCTCGGGCCGGGCGAAAAACTCCGGGCCAAAGCAGTCTTCGCGGAACTGGATCACCACCGAGTGGGCGGGCGCCTCCGCGCCGCGGGCGGGCGCTTCGTTGTGCCAGAAATGCGGGAGGTTGGGGCCGAGCAGCACAAGGTCACCGGGGCCGAAGGGGGCAATATGATCCCCGACAAACCGGCGGCCGCGGCTGCGGACAATATAGGTCAATTCGATTTCGGGGTGGAAATGCCAGGGGCTGGCAAAAGCGGGCAGGCTGAATTCCCGAAGAGCGAATGAGCATTGTTCACTCCTGGGCACCAGCTCAAATTCAGCTTTACGCCCCAGTTGCATGTCTGGCCGCCAGCCTAGGTGGCTGGCCGGTGGCGGGCAAGCAAAACACGCGGCTCAGACAGCGCAACAGCGCAAAAGTGCAACAGCGCAATAGGCAGGCAGATTTGGACAATGGACAGGTGGAGTGCCCGGCTGGATTCGTCTAATATGGGCGAAATTCAAAAAAGACCCATTGTATGAAGATCCAGACCCTGATCGGTTGTTGGCTGGTGGCCGGCTTCTTGTCGCCCGTGGCGCTGCGCGCCCAGGCGCTCGACTACTCCAAATTAACCAGCCTGTGGCGGTTGAACAACCAGGCCGCCGACAGCATCGGCACCAATAACGGGACCTTCGCCGGCCAGGCCAATTACGATGCCGGGCCGCAGGCCGGGATGGTGTGCGCGGTGTTGGACGGCGCCAGCTACATCAAAGCGGGCAAGGGGGTGACCTTCGAAACCAACAACTCCTTCACCGCCACCGCCTGGATCAAGGGGCCGGCGCAAAACTCCGCCATTCTGGGCCGGATGAATCAGGGCGGCGCTTACACGGGCTGGGAATTCCATGCCGGGGACCGCGCCGGAACCTTGAATGTGTGGATCATCAACCAATTTGGGCCAAAATATATTGCGGTCTATGGCGCCTCCCAGGTGCTGGATGACAATTGGCATCATGTGGCCATGTCCTATGATGGTTCCGGCACCGCCGCTGGCGTGCGCATTTACGTCGATGGCCAGGATGACACCGCCGACACCACCGCCGATTCGCTGGCCGGGACGATAGTCGCCGCCAATGCCGAGCTATGCCTCGGCACACGGCAAAGCGGGGCCAATCATAATTGGAGGGGCAGCTTGTCCGAGGTTTCGCTGTGGAAAAGCGTGCTCACCCAGGCCCAAATCCTGGATATTTTCCAGAATGGGGTGCATCCGCCCGTGGCTTTCGCCGCCAGCGCGCCGGAGACTTTTGCCGGGCTGCCCGTCACCCTGTCCTGGGAGGCTGATCCGGCCGCCCAACTGGTGATCGACCAAGGGGTGGGGAATGTGACCGCGGTGAGCGTGAAAGGCAAAGGTTCCACGCAGGTCTCGCCTGAAGTGGCGACGACCTATACCATCACCGCCACCCAGGGCACCAGCACGCAGACCAAGAAAGTCACGGTGGGGATCACGCCGCTGATCGTCGCGTTCACGGCGTCCGGCACGCAGGTGCCACGGGGCGTGCCTGTGACCTTCGCCTGGACCGCCCATCCGCAGGCCAGGCTCACGCTGTCGCCCGGGCCGGGAGACCTGGCTGGCCAAACGACGAATGGTGTGGGGAGCGTCGAATTGATTCCCTCGCAAACCACCACCTACATCCTGAAGGCCCAGCGCGGGACGTCCACCCTGGAAGCTTCACTCCTTATCACGATCGTGGAAACCGGCACGCCGGATTTCAGCAAACTCATCAGCTGCTGGCCGCTGAAGGAAAACACCGCCGACGCCATCGGCACCAATAATGGCCTGTTCTTTGGCGCGCAGGAGGGATACAGCGAAGGGCCCCGGACCAACAGCGGGGCGCTGGCCTTCGACGCCGGCAGCTGGGTCACCGCCGGACAGGGGATCGCCTTCGACACCTCCTCGCCATTCTCCGCAACGGCCTGGATCAATGGCCCGCAGGCGCAGGATTCGGCCATCGTGGGCCGGATGCGCCAGGGCAACGGCTACACCGGCTGGGAGCTGCATGTGGGGACCCCGGCGGGCGGTTCCGGCCCCGGCAAGCTCAACGTGTGGCTCATCAACAATTTCGGGTCGAGCTATATCCAGGTGAATTCACCCAGGATTGCGCTCGACGACACCTGGCACCACGTGGCTTTCACTTACGACGGCAGCGGCAAGGCAGCCGGGGTGAAGATCTACGTGGATGGCCAGGATGCCACCGGCGAGGCCGCCGCCGACAACCTCGACGCCACCATCCTGCCCGAGGACGCCGAATTGACCCTGGGCTCCCGCCAAAGCGGCGCGAACCATAATTTCCGCGGGAGCCTCAGCGAAGTCTCGGTTTGGGGGGCCGCGCTGACGCCCGGGAACATCGTCTATATTTATAAGCAGGGAATTCCCGCCCAATTGCCCGCGGCTGAAATCCGCCTTTCGGGGGCGGTTTTCACCAGCCCCGCGAGCTTCCGGTTCACTTGGGCTTCAGTGGCCGGCAAGGCCTACCGCGTCGAGTATTCCCCGGACTTGAAAACCTGGAAATCCGCGGATGAAAATTATCCGTCGGGTGGCGCCACAACCTCCTACACCAACAATGCCGCCGCGCCGGCTGCGCTCTTTTACCGGGTTGTGCAGCCCTAGCCGCAGCAGATCCAGATCCCGGCCAGCCCCGCCCGGCAATCCTCCCGGGCTGGGGCGGCTCCCGCCGCCCGACCGCTTATGAATCCATCAATCAGAGCCAATCCATGCGCCGCCGTGGCCACCGGAATCCGCCGAGGCCCGCCCGGGCGAGGAATTCCCAGCCTGGCCTTCACGTTGATCGAGTTGCTGGTGGTGATCGCCATCATCGCCATCCTGGCCGGCATGCTCTTGCCGACCCTTAGCCGGGCCAAAGAAAAGGGCAAGCGGATCAAGTGCGCCAGCAACCTGCGCCAGACCGGGCTGGCCTGCCGGATGTATGCCAACGACAACAACGACCAGTTGCCGGTGGTGACCGCCGGCGCGTGGCCGTGGGACATCAACCGCACCGTCACGGATGCCCTGATCAAACAGGGTTTTACGCGGCAGATCCTCTATTGCCCATCCTGGGGCCAGTTCGATGTGGATAGCGTGTGGAATTTCACCTCGGATTTCCGGGTGATCGGTTATGTCCTGGCCTTTAAAGGAGTGGCGCGGCTCACTTACTCCAACATCAATGAGCGCATGACTCCCCTGCCCATGCGCATCGGCACCAACGATTTCCGGCCCACGCCTTCCACCCGCGAACTGGCCGCCGATGCCAACTTGTCCATCGGCACCAACAATTTTTTTGTGACGGTCGATTTCCGTGAGAAAGGGCATCCACCGCACATGGAGGGCAACCGGCCGGCCGGCGGCAATATTGTGTTTTTAGACGGCCATGCGGACTGGCGGAACTTTTCGAAGATGAGCATCCGCACGACGGGCGATCCTTCTTTCTGGTGGTGAACCGTGGGGGAAGCCTGAATCATAACCGAGAAATCATGAAGGGGTGGTCCCGTCCTGGCCGGGCACGAAAACCCGCGGGGTTCCGGCCCGCCTGCCCATGGCCGGCTCCCGCCCGGGGTGCCCAGTCCGCTTTTCGCCAAGGATTGGAATTCACATCCGCCACCCCTTGAGGCAACAATCTCCAATACGATGAAAACGAATCCGAAAAACCGGGGCCGCGCTGTTTGCCTGCCCCTTGCAATCCTGGCTTGGCTGACGTTTTGTCTCCTGGGCCTGTCCGGTCACCAAACCGTCCGGGCGGCCGAGCCGCCGTTCCGTCCCCCGGCGGTGCCCCTGGTGGCGCACGATCCGTATTTCAGCATATGGTCGCCGGCCGACCAATTGACGGGGGCGGACACGATCCACTGGACGGGCAAGCCACACCGGCTGGCCAGCCTGGTGCGGATCGATGGGAAGGCGTTCCGCCTGATGGGCTCCAGCCCCGCCGCGGTGCCGCCGCTGCCGCAAACCAGCCTGGCAGTGTGGTCCACGCGCACGGTTTATCATTTCGAGGGGGCTGGAATTCGCCTGGCACTCACCTTCCTGACCCCGGCGCTGCCCGGCGACCTGCAGATTTGCTCCCGGCCGGTGACTTACCTGTCCTGGGAGGTGCAGTCCCTGGATGGCCAGGCCCATACGGTGAGTTTTTTTTGCGGCGCGGCGAGCGAAATCGCGGTGAACGATCCCGGGCAGCCGGTGGTGTGGTCGGATGGCCTGGACCAGGATGGGCTGCTGGTATTGCACACCGCCCACGCGGAGCAGCCGGTGCTGGGCAAGAAAGGGGATGACCTGCGCATCGACTGGGGCCGCCTTTACCTCGTGGCGCCCCAAACCGCCTTGCCGCGCGCCAACGCCGGGCCCTGCCGGCGGGCGCAGGAGCAATTCGCCCGCGATGGCAGCCTGCCCTTGAGCGATGCCCGGCAGCGCCGGCCGGCCAAGGACGATCTTCCGGGCATCGCGGTGGCCATGGACGCGAGTCCGGTATCCAGCCAGCCGGTTTCCCGGTGGATCATGCTGGCCTACGACGACGAGTATTCGATCCAGTATTTCCGGCAAAACCTGAGGCCCTATTGGCGCCGCGGCGGAGACGATGCGGCCGCGCTGCTGAGGCAGGCGGCGGCGGATTACGAAGCCCTCCGGGTGCGCTGCGCGAAGTTCGACGACGAGCTGATGGCGGATCTCCGCCAGGCCGGGGGCGAAAAATACGCCCGCGTCTGCGCGCTGGCGTACCGGCAGACCTTCGCGGGCAATAAGCTCGCCGCCGATGCCCAGGGCCAGCCGCTGCTGTTCCCCAAGGAGAATTTTTCCAACGGCTGCATCGGCACGGTCGATGTGCTGTTTCCCCAGGCGCCCTTTTTCCTGCTCTTCAGCCCCGCACTGACGAAGGCGATGCTGGTGCCCATCCTCGATTACGCCGCCTCGCCGCGGTGGCCTTACGGCTACGCCCCGCACGACCTGGGCACTTACCCGCAGGCCAGCGGCCAGGTTTATGGCATGGGCGGCAGCGACGGCGACCGCATGCCGGTGGAGGAGAGCGGCAACATGCTGATCATGCTGGCGGCGCTGGCGAAGCAGGAAGGCCAGGCGGACCTCGCCGAGCGTTACTGGCCCATGCTCACCCGCTGGGCGGATTACCTGGTGAAAGAAGGCCTCGATCCGCAAAACCAGCTTTGCTCAGCCGATATGTTCGGGCACCTGCCGCGGGCGGCCAACCTGGCGCTCAAGGCGATCATCGGCATCGGCGGCTATGCGCAGCTCTGCGAAAAGACAGGTCGTCCCGCAGCCGCGGAACGTTACTTCAAAATCGCCCGGGACTATGCCGCCCAATGGCTGGCTCTGGCGAAGGATGACGGGCGCACCCGCCTGGCCTACCACCTGCCCGGCACCTGGGGCATGAAACACAATCTCATCTGGGACCGGGTGCTCCAGACCGGGCTGTTTCCCGAGGCCGTCGGGGACCACGAAATCGCCTGGTATCTCAAGGTCCAAAAACCTTACGGCCTGCCGGTGGACAACCGCACGGACACCAGCCTGATCGACTGGGCGCTATGGAGCATCGCCCCGGCGCGCCAGGCCGCCGATTTCCGGGCGCTGTTCGACCCGATTTACCGCTACGTGCACGAAACCCCCTCCCGCGTGCCGCTCTCAGACTGGTTTGTCACCACCGATGCCCGGCAGAAGGGATTCCAGGCCCGGCCGGTGGTGGGGGGCATATTCATCAAGCTCCTGGCCCAGGAAGCGGCATGGGCCAGCTGGGCCAAACGGGGAGCGAACACGGCCGGCCCCTGGGCGCCAATCCCGAGCCTGGCCGCCGTCCAGGAAGTGGTCCCCACCGCACAGACCGCGCGGGTGCCGTGGCGTTACACCCTGGAGGAACCGGCCGCGGGCTGGGCCCGGCCCGGCTTCGATGATCGCGGGTGGAAGGAAGGCCCGGGCGGCTTTGGCACCCCGGGCACGCCCGGGGCCATCATCGGCACGGAATGGAACACCAAACGCATCTGGCTGCGGCGCGAATTCACCCTGCCGGAGCGGCCGCTGAAGAATCCGCGGCTGCTGCTGATCTACGATGAAGATCCGGAGGTTTATCTGAACGGCGTGCTGGCCGCCAAGCTCACCGGCTGGATCACCAGTTATGACGAAGCCGCCATCAGCTCCGCCGCGCTGGCCACCCTCCAGCCCGGGAAGAACGTGATCGCGGTGCGCGCCAGCCAGACCTACGGCGGCCAGTGCGTGGATGCGGGCTTGGTGGAGGATGGGGACTCGGGGGCGGTCCGCTGTAATCCGTCCAGCTACCGGGGTTGGAAAACGGTCCGCCTGGGCAATGGCCTGGTGGAGCTGCAAGTGCTGCCGGAGATTGGCGGGCGCGTCATCCAATTCAATTTGGGCGGCAAGGAATTCCTGTGGGCCAATCCGCAGCTCGCCGGCCAGTTGCCACCCGCCGGCGGCCTGGCGGCGGACGGTGGCTGGTTCAATGCCGGCGGCGACAAGCTCTGGCCGGCGCCCCAAGGGTGGGACAACGACCGTCAATGGCCCGGCCCGCCCGACGCCGTGCTCGACGGCCAGCCCTACGCGCTCCAGATCCCGGCCATGCGGCGGGGTGAAACGGCCATCCAGCTCACCAGCCAGCCCGATCCGCGCAGCGGCATCCAGTTCTCGCGCACGATCCGGCTCTTTGAAGGCAGCACGCACGTGAGCTTCGAGGCCACCATGAAAAACATCGATACCCGGCCGCGCCGATGGGGTCTCTGGGCCCACACGCAATTGAATGGCGCCCGGGCCGACGGCGCCCCAAACCCGCTCCTCAAGGCGTGGTGCCCCATCAATCCCCAAAGCCGTTTCCCCAAAGGCTATTCGGTCATTTTCGGTGCGGCGGACCATCCCTCCTACCAGCCCGAGGCCCGGCCCGGTTTGCTGCGGGTCCAATACCAGTATCAGGTCGGAAAGATCGGCCTGGACAGCCCGGCCGGGTGGGTTGCCACCGTCGATGGCGAAACCGGCGCGGTATTCGTCCAGCGCTTCGTCTTCGAGCGGCAAAAAGAGTATCCGGATGGCTCCTCGGTGGAGTTTTGGCTGAACGGCCCGGGCCGGATCCGCGCCTTCAACCGGGAGCTGGAACTGCCCGCGGACGCCACCCAAAACCCCTATGTGTTCGAGAGCGAGGTGCTCAGCCCGTTCGCCTCCCTGGAACCTGGCCAAACCTATGCCTGGCAATATGATTGGTACGCCTGCAACATCGGGGGGGATTTCCCGGTGGTGGGCTGCTCGGAGGCGGGGCTGGCCGCGGAGCCTTTGACGGCCACCGCAGAGGCGGGCCAGGTGCGGCTCAAGGGCCGCTTCGGCGTGTTTGGGTCCGGGGTGGTGCGGGCTGAGTTCACCGATGCGCGGGGCCAGTCCCTGCGGGTATCCGATCTGGCGCCGCCTGCCTCACCGGCCACGCCCCTGGTGGTGGATGCAGTCCTGACGGCTCCGGCCGCCGCCACGAGCGTGAAGCTCGTACTCTACCGCCCGGATGGCAAATCCGTGGGTGAATTGGCCCGCGCCGGATTACCCCAGCCCCCCGCGGCTGAGGGCCGCTGGCCCGCCGATAAAGCCTGGCAGTGGCAAAGTGCCCAGCCGTGGCTGGCGGGATTCAACTACATTCCGGCCACCGCCATCAACACCACGGAAATGTGGCAGGATGGCACGTTCGATCCGCCAACCATCGCGGCGGAGCTGGCCCTGGCGGAGCGGTTGGGCTTCAACTGCGCCCGGGTCTTTGTGCAATACCTGGTGTGGGAGAATGACCCCCAAGGGCTGGTGCGCCGGATGGAGCAATTCCTGGCGATCGCGCACCAACACCAGCTCCGCACCTTGTTCGTGCTGTTCGATGACTGCGCCTTCTCCACCATGACCGAGCCGTTCCTGGGTCGGCAGCCGGAGGTCCTGCCGGGCGAGTATGCCAATGGCTGGACCCCCAGCCCGGGCCCCAGGCGGGTGCAGGATCGCGCCGCCTGGCCCAAGCTGGAGGCGTATGTCGGGGCGTTGACCGGCCATTTCCGGGACGACCCGCGGATCCTGGGCTGGGATCTTTATAATGAGCCGGGCAACAGCGGCATGGGCAATAAAAGCCTGCCGCTGCTGGAGGCGGTCTTCAAATGGGCCAGGCGGACCAATCCCTCGCAGCCGCTGACGGCCGGGGTCTGGGGCGGCACGCCGGAGATCACCCGGCTGAGCCTGGACCAATCCGACGTGGTTTCCTTCCACAGCTACAGCCCGGCGGCGGAATTGGAGCGCAGGATTGCGGAGCTGCGGAGCGAGGGCCGGCCCCTCCTTTGCACCGAATGGCTCAACCGGCCGCTGGGATCGGTGGCGGAGACCTGCCTGCCGGTGCTGGCCCGGCAGCGCGTGGGCGCCTTCCACTGGGGCCTGGTGAATGGCAAGACGCAGACACAGTTCCCCTGGGGATCCAAGGCGGGCGCGCCGGAGCCGAAGGTCTGGCAGCACGACCTTTTCCGCCCGGACCGCACGCCTTATGACCCCCGGGAGCTGGCCCTTTTTGAGGCCACGATCCGCCAGGCAAAACCGGCCACGGTGACCATCCCCGGCCAATGGCCCGCGGAAAAAGCGTGGTTGTGGCACAGCCAGCGGCCCTGGCTGGTGGGGTGCAATTTCCTCCCCAGCACAGCGGTCAACGATGTGGAGATGTGGCGCCGGGACACTTTTGATGCCACCACGATGGACCGCGAGCTCGGCTGGGCGCAGGAACTCGGCTTCAACACCGTGCGCGTCTTCCTGAACTTCGTGGTGTGGCGCGAGGACCCCGCTGGCTTGAAGGAGCGGTTCGCCCAATTCCTGCGGCTGGCGGACCGGCACGGAATCTCGGTAATGCCGATCCTTTTCGACGACTGCAATTTCGCCGGGCGCGTGGCCGCCGCCACCCCGCAGCCGGATCCGGTCCCGGGGGTCCACAACAGCCAGTGGGTGTCCAGCCCGCCGCTGGCCATGGTGACGAACCGGGCCAGCTGGGGGCCCTTGGAACAGTATGTCAAAGACCTGGTTGGCACCTTTGCCAGGGACGGGCGGATCGTGATCTGGGATCTCTACAACGAGCCGGACAACAGCCCGGGCGGGAAAAGCCTGCCGCTGGTGGAAGCCACCTTCGCCTGGGCACGGGAGATGCAGCCCACCCAGCCGCTCACCACCGGTGCCTGGACGGAATTCAACAGCCCGGTCCAGCGCCGGTTCATGGAGCTGTCGGATATTGTTTCGTTCCACGGTTATGACGCCGTGCCTGAAATCGAGGCGAAGCTGAAAATCTGCAACTCCTACAGTCGGCCGGTGGTCTGCACGGAGTGGCTGGTGCGCCGGAACGGCAACACGATTGAGGGGCTGCTCCCCTGGTTCCGCGACCGCCAGATCGGCTGCTATAACTGGGGGCTGGTCGCCGGCCGCACGCAGACTTATTATCCTTGGGGCTCGCCCAAGGGGGCTCCGGAACCGAAAAACTGGCAGCACGACCTCCTGCGGGCTGATGGCACGCCCTATAAGGCGCGGGAAACCCAATTCATCAAGGTGACGACCGGCCGCCTGGCCGCCAGTGTCCTGCCGATGCCCGCAACCGTGGTCCCGACCGCGGAACAAAAGCCCGTGCCGTGGCGCTACACGCTGGAGCAGCCGGACGCCGGCTGGTTCAAGCCGGAATTCAACGACTCCGCCTGGAAACCCGGCGCCGCCCCGTTCGGCACCGAAGAGGCTCCCTTCGCCCGGCATCCCCACACCACTTGGACCAGCAAAGATCTCTGGGCCCGCCGCGAATTCGAGCTGCCAGCGGGCCATTATACGGGCACCTCCCTCCGGCTGCACCACGACGAGGACACCGAAGTATACTTCAACGGCGTCCTGGCCTTGAAGGCCGGCGGGTATAACGCCGCGTATGAATCCTTCACCCCCACGCCGGAAGCCCTGGCCACCCTCAAGCCCGGTAAGAACCTCGTGGCCGCCCATTGCCGCCAGACCACCGGCGGACAATATTTCGACCTGGGGTTGATCGACGAGGCGGGCGCTGGCCATTCGCCGGTGCTGCCCGGCCTGCGCCGGCTCCTGGAATCACCGCTCCGCGATACCTCCATCTGCCTGGGCCCCGATAACCTGTATTACCTGACGGGCACCTCGGGCTCCAAAACCGGCGGGCCGGAAATGAAGGATGGCTGGTGGTATGTCAACGAAGGCATCCGCGTTTGGAGATCCGCCGACCTGGTGACCTGGACCCCGCTGGGGCTGGTATGGATTTTTGAAAAAAATGCCACCTGGCAGAAACCGGTGAAAAACGGGCGGCGGGCATTGTGGGCGCCCGAGATCCATTACCTCAAGGGAACCTTCTGGCTGACCTATTGCATCAATTGGGGCGGGACCGGCCTGCTCAAGAGCACCAGCGGCCGGGCGGAGGGACCCTACCAGGACGTGCAGGCCGAGGGGCCCCTGACCGGGGAAATCGACGCTTCGCTTTTCCAGGATCGCGACGGGCAGGTTTACTTCGTCTTCCAGAATGGCAAGATTGCGCGGCTGAAGGAGGATATGAGCGGCCTGGCGGAGGCCCCCCGGCTACTCCGGCCGGCTAACGCAGTGCAGACCGGCTTCGAGGGCGCCTTCCTCACCCTCATGAACGGGCGTTACACGCTGGTTTGCGCCGAGTTCAATGCACGGAACGGGCACAGCACCTATGACTGCATGGTGTCCCAGGCCGATCATATCTACGGCCCCTACGGCGACCGCTACCTGGCGGTTCCCCACGGGGGGCATAACATGTTCTTCCAGGATCGCCAGGGGCAATGGTGGGCCACTTTCTTTGGCAACGATCCGCGGGCGCCGTGGCTGGAGCGCCCCGGGATTCTCCCCATCAGGATCGGGCCCAATGGCCGGGTGGAAGGGCACCTCCCATGAGCGTTCCCCTCACCAAAAAGGAGCGGATGCGCCGGGCGCTGTGGCGCCAGCCGGTGGACCGGCTGCCGGTGCAGACCAATTTCACGGGCGCGATGGGGGCGAAACTCGCGGCCTATTTGGGCTGTCCCATCCAGGAACTGGGCGCCCGCCTCGACAACCACCTGCTCCGCCTGGAGGTGAACCATCCGGCGCGGTTCAGCCCGGATGGCCGGATCAGCTTCGATTGGTGGGGCGCCGGCTGGGGCACGGAGACGGAAGGCTACTGGCACGCCGCCGCCCCGCTGGCCACCGCCCCGGATCTGGCGGCCTTTCCCTGGCCGGATCCCCACGCCGCCGGCCTGCTCTCCGGGGCCGAACGCGCCCTGGCGGAGGACGGCGGCCGGCATTTTGCCGCGCCGAATTTCGGCTTCACCCTCTTTGAACGGGCGTGGTCCTTGCGCGGATTCGACTTGCTGCTGATGGACCTGGTGGACCAGCCCGCCTGGGTGGAGGAACTGCTCGAACGCATCACGGTGATCCAGGCCGCGCTGGCCAGCCGCTTCGTGGCCCTGGGGGTGGATGGCGGCTATTTTGGGGACGACTACGGCGCGCAGCGCGGGCTGCTGTTTTCGCCCAAGCTGTGGCGGCGGATGATCAAGCCGCGCCTGGCCCGGCTGTTCGCCATCTTCCGCGACGCGGGGCGGCCGGTGATACTGCATTCCGACGGCGACATCTGGCCGATCCTGCCGGACCTGGTGGAGATCGGTTTGACCTGCCTGAACCCGGTTCAGCCGGAGGTCCTGGAGCATGGCCGGCTGTACCGGGAATTCGGCCGGCAGCTCAGTTTTTACGGTGGCATCTCCACCCAGGAGGTGCTGCCCAAATTGCCGGCCGCCGGCGTGCGGGCCGCCACGCTGGCCTGCGCGCGCGACCTCGCGCCGGATGGCACCGGCCTGATCCTCGGCCCCTCCCACCGGATGCAGTCGGATATTCCGCCCGGGAATGTGGCCGCCATGCTTGACGCGTTCCCCCAAAATGCGGTCTAAATATACTTTATGCATCAACAAATGCTCGTCACGATTATCGCTCTTTCGGCCCTGGCGGCGTCCGGCGCGGAGCGCGGAATCCCCTTGGCCGCGCCGCCCCAAGCCGCGCCGTTCCCCCTGCAGGACGTGCGCCTGCTGCCCGGCTTGTTCAAGGACGGCCAGGACCTGGCGGTGAAATACCTGCTCAGCCTGGAGCCGGACCGTTTCCTGGCGAACTTCCGCAAGGAAGCGGGCCTCCAGCCCAAGGCCGAACACTACGGCGGGTGGGAGTCGCAAGGCGTTTCCGGCCATGCGGGCGGCCATTACCTCAGCGCCTGCGCCATCGCTTTCGCCGCCACCGGCGATCCGCGGTTCCGGGAACGGGTGGACTATTTTGTGAACGAGCTGGCCGAGTGCCAGAAAGCCCACGGCAACGGCTACGTTTCCGCCATTCCCAACGGCAAAAAGATCTACGCGGAAGTGGCCGCGGGCGACATCCGCTCCGCCGGGTTTGACCTGAATGGCTGCTGGGTGCCCAACTATACGCTGCACAAATTGTTCGCCGGCCTGCGCGATGCCTACCGCCTGGCGGGCAACTCCCAGGCGCTGGAGGTGGAGCGGCGCCTGGGTAACTGGCTGGACGGCATCTACCGGCCGCTCACGACCGGGCAGATGCAAAAGGTGCTCGCCTGCGAGCACGGCGGCATGAACGAGACGCTGGCCGGGCTTTATGCCGACACCGCGGACCCCGCCTTTCTCGCGCTGTCGCGGAAATTCCACCACCAGGCCATTCTGGATCCGCTGGCGCGGGGCGAGGACATCCTGCCCGGCAAGCACGCCAACACCCAGATCCCGAAGCTGGTTGGCCTGGCGGCGCGCTACGAGATCGCCGGCGAAGCCGCCGACCGGGCCGCGGCCGATTTCTTCTGGGACCGGGTGGTCCACCATCACAGCTATGTCACCGGCGGCCATTGCGACGCCGAACACTTCGGCCAACCGGACCGGCTCAATGACCGGCTCAGCCCGGCCACCACGGAGACCTGCAATGTGTATAATATGCTCAAGCTCACGCAGCACGTGTTTGGCTGGCGCCCCGAGGCGGACGTGGCGGATTTTTACGAGCGCGCGCTGCTCAATCACATCCGCTCCACCCAGCACCCGGATGGCCGCGTCATTTACAACCTGTCGCTCAAGCCGGGCCACCCCAAGGAATACCAGTCGATGTATGATGGTTTCACCTGCTGCGTCGGCACCGGGATGGAGAACCATGTGAAATACGGCGAGGGCATCTATTTCCACGGCCCGGACGCCCTGTGGGTCAACCTCTACCTTGCCTCCGAACTGCGTTGGACCGCCCGGGGCGTGACGCTGCGCCAGGAAACCCGGTGGCCCGACAGTGAGACCTCCACCCTCGTTTTCACCTGTGCCCAGCCGGTGGAATTCACCTTGCGCCTGCGCCATCCCCATTGGGCCAAGGATGGCCTGCGGATCAGCCTCAATGGCCGCGCGCAGCCGCCGTCGGCGCGGCCCTCCAGCTATGTGGAAATCCGGCGGGAGTGGCAAACCGGCGACCGCGTTGAAATCGCCTTCCCGATGTCCCTCCGCACCGAGGCCATGCCCGATAACGCCAACCGCATTGCGGTTTTCCACGGCCCCACCCTGCTGGCGGCCGACCTCGGGCCGGTGCAGGACCCGGCGGCCGACCAACCCTCCTACGTGCCGGTCCTGCTCACGGATGACCAACCGGTCTCCCACTGGGTGAAGCCGGCCGCCACCGGGGGCGCGTTCCGGACAGCCGGAGTGGGCCGGCCGCGGGATGTGGATTTGACGCCGTTCCACCGCCTGCACGACCGGCGCTACACCGTTTATCTGGATCGGTTCAGCCGGGAAGAGTGGGCCCGGCGCGAGGCAGCCATCCGCGCCGAACAGGAGCGTGAGCGCCAATTGGCCGCGCGGACCGTGGACCAGCTGCGCATCGGTGAAATGCAGCCGGAGCGCGATCATCGCCTGCAGGGGGATAAAACCAGCGCGGGGGAGGCGCTGGGCCGCAAGTGGCGCCACGCCATCGATGG
>CAIMWS010000423.1 GCA_903845125.1 uncultured Verrucomicrobiota bacterium | reverse complement strand
GGACTATGGCGATAGGTGCGCAAGGATTGTCCGTCTACCCAGGCGAGGGATACGGCGTTGATGATTTCCTCGCGGTTGAGGCCCAGCATCTGCGCCACCACCGCGGTCGACGCTACCTTCACCAGCACGACATGGTCCAGGCCCACCTTGTTGAAGCTGTTTTCCAGCGCGATGCAGCCCTGGATCTCGTGCGCCTTGATCATGCCCGTCAGCACGTCGCGCATGACCAGCGGCTTCCTGCCGGCGGCCACGTTGTTGCGGGAAATCCAGTCCGCGGTGGCGAGGATGCCGCCGAGGTTGTCCGACGGGTGTCCCCATTCGGCGGCGAGCCAGGTGTCGTTGAAATCCAGCCAGCGGACCATCGCCCCGATGTCGAACGCCGCCTTGACGGGATCGAGCACGAACGCGGTTCCAGGCACGCGGGCGCCATGGGGCACGAGGGTGCCGGGGACGATGGGGCCGAGGTGCCGGGTGCAGGCAGGGAAGCGCAGGGCCAGCATTCCACAGCCGAGCGTGTCCATCAGGCAATACCGCGCCGTATCATAGGCCTCGGGGCTGTCGAGGCGCTGGTGGACCACGTATTTAGCGATATCCACCAGTTCCCGGTCAGCGGGCGGGCGGACATTAGTATCAGCGGTATGGTTGCTCACGCGAGTGTTCTTTCAGTTACAGTTCAGGGATTCAATAGTTGGAGCCGCCTTAAGGCTGGTCAACGTTGTTCAAGCGGCACAAACGTCAGGTTTTCCGGGCCAATGTAGTTGGCGCTGGGCCGGATGATTTTGCCATCGAAGCGCTGCTCGATGATGTGCGCGGCCCAGCCGGTGATGCGCGACATCACAAACAAGGGGGTGAACATCGCCGTGGGGATGCCCATCATCCGGTAGCAGACGGCGCTGTACCAATCGAGGTTCGGGAACATCCGTTTCTCGTCCCAAAGCACCTTTTCAATACGCTCGGCGATGTGGAACAGGTTCAGGTTGCCGCCCGCCTCGCACAGTTGACGCGCGCGGGGCTTGATGAGGACGTTGCGGGGATCGGACACCGTATAGACCGGGTGGCCGAATCCGATCACGATCTCCTTGCGGGCGAGCCGTTCCCGGATGTCCTCCTCCGCCTCGTCCGGCGTGGCATAGCGCTGCATGATTTCGAGCGCGACCTCGTTGGCCCCGCCGTGCTTCGGGCCGCGCAGCGCGCCGATCGCGCCAGTGACCGCGGAGTAAAAATCCGACCCGGTACCCGCGATCACGCGGCCGGCAAAGGTCGAGGCGTTGAACTCGTGCTCCGCATACAGCACCAGCGACTGGTCCAGCGCGCTGACGTGCATCGGCGGGGGTTCGACGCCATGCAGCAGGCGCAGGAAATGCGAGGCGACGGTCAGATCGCCGGTTTCCACTTCGATGCGGCGGCTGCTGTGGCTGAAGTGGTACCAGTACAGCAGCATCGAGCCGAAGCTCGCCAGGAGCCGGTCGGCAATGTCGCACGCGCCCTGGGCGCTGTGGTCATGCTTCTCCGGCAGCACCGTGCCCAGCACCGAGCAGGCCGTGCGCAACACATCCATCGGATGCGCCGCGGCGGGGATCTGCTCGAGCGTCGTTTTCACCGGCCCCGGCAGGCCATGGAGCCGCTGCAGCTTGACGCGGTAGGCATCCAGCTCGAACCGCTTCGGGAGCCGGCCGTAGAGCAGCAGATAGGCGACCTCACCGAAGGCCGCCCGGGTGGCCAGCTCGCCGATGTCGTAGCCGCGGTAGTGGAGGTCGTTGCCAGTCTGGCCGACGGTGCAGATGGCGGTATTGCCAGCCACCACGCCGGACAGCGCGACCGATTTTTTCACTTTCAGTGGGTTCAGCGGATTCTGCTCGCTCATATATTATGGCTCCTTTCGGGCAAACAATTCATCCAGTTTCTGTTCAAAGGCGTGGTAGTCCAGGTAGCGGTAAAGATCGGCGCGCGTCTGCATGCTGCCGATGACATTTTTCTGCGTACCGTCGCGGCGGATCGCCTCGTAAACCTTCAACGCCGCGGCGCTCATCGCGCGGAAGGCCGAGAGCGGATACAGCACCAGCCCCACGCCGGCGCTGCGCAACTCCTCAACGGTGAACAGCGGTGTGGCGCCGAACTCCGTGATGTTGGCCAGCACCGGCACCGGAACCGCCGCCACGAACTGCCGATACTGCTCCAGCGTGGCCATCGCCTCGGGGAATATCATATCCGCGCCCGCTGCCACACACCGGCCAGCACGGTCGATCGCCGCCTCCATGCCTTCCACGGCCAGCGCGTCAGTGCGCGCCATCACCACAAACTCTGGATCGGGCTTCGCATCCACCGCCGCCTTGACCCGGTCCACCATCTCCGCGGCGGGCACGATCGCCTTGCCGGGCCGGTGGCCACACCGTTTCTGCTGCACCTGGTCCTCGATATGCACCCCCGCGGCGCCGGCTTTGGCCAGGGATTTGATGGCGCGGGCAATGTTGAAGGCGCCGCCCCAGCCGGTATCGATGTCCACCAATACCGGCAGCTCCGTGATGTCGGTGATCCGGCGCACCTCGATGAGCACGTCGTCCATGGTGGTGATGCCCAGGTCCGGGATGCCGCACGAACTGGCCGCCACTCCGCCGCCCGAGACGTAAAGCGCCTTGAATCCCGACGCCTCCGCCAGCCGCGCGGCATAGGCGTTGACGGCACCGGCGACCTGCAAAGGCCGCTCCTGGGCGGCAGCCTGGCGCAGCCGCGCCCCTGGCGATTTCATATCACTCATGGTTTCCCTTCTTCAAAACGGCCGAATAATTTTACTGGATCCGGGAAGCACCCGGCCACCGCCGGCACCTGCCCTGCGGGTGCCGCATCCCCCCAAACCGCGCGCTGCGGGCAACCCGGCTCCGCCGCGAACACCGCCAGGCGTCGGAGCGAATCCACAGATTTGGTTATGCACTTCATTAACAACCCGATAATGGCAAAATCCCGGCCGGTACCGCAAACACAAACTGGCCGGACGCTGCAGTGGGTCACCAGCAGAACCACGGCAGCGCCGTGATGGGTTCGGGGATCCGTACTGGGCGCGGTTCCACTATCACCGGCGGCCCGAGCTTATTTCCCCCCGGTCGCCGCGCGCCAATTGGCCACTCAACCCCGCTGTTTACATGCCTGCCGATTGGGCTTAATATGGCCGCCATATCAATTGAAAACCGTTTATGAAGAATCGCAACCAGCTGTTTGACGCCAGTGGCCGCCGTCACTTTTTGAAGACCGCCGGGTTCAGCCTCGGCTCCCTGGTGGGGCTCGCCCCCGCCCTGGAAGACCTGGCCGTCCAGGCCGCCGAAACCCGCCGCCCGGTGACCTTCCTCCAGCACCCGCCCCGCATGCATCTCGGCCTGGTGACCTATCAGCTGGCCCAGGATTGGAATGTGGACACCCTCATCAAGAACTGCGAAGCCGCAGGCTTTGAAGGTGTGGAGCTGCGAACCACGCACGCGCACAAGGTGGAGGTCGCTTTGACAAAGGATCAGCGGGCGGAGATCAAAAAGAAATTCCAGAACTCCAAAGTCCGCTGGGTGAGCCTGGGCAGCGCCTTCGACTACCACACTCCGGACGCCGCCCGGTTGCGCCAGGATATCGAGGCCACCAAGGAATACATCATCCTGGCCCAGGATGTCGGCGCCAATGGCGTAAAAGTGCGCCCCAACGCCCTGCCCAAGGAAGTCCCCAAGGAAAAAACCCTCGGGCAGATCGGCCAATCGTTGCGGGAGCTGGGCGGGTTCGGCGCGGAGCGCGGCATCCAGATCCGCCTGGAGGTGCACGGGTCGGAGACGAACCTGGTCCCGAACATCAAAACCATCCTCGACGCGGCCAACCACCCGAATGTGACTGCCTGCTGGAATTCCAATGATTCGGACCTGGCGGGAGAGGGCTTCGAGCACAATTTCAACCTGATCAAGGACAAAATCTCCACCGTCCACATGCGGGACCTGTTCCTGGAGAATTACCCCTTCCGCAAGCTGCTGACGGGACTGAATGAAATCGGATTTTCCGGTTTTTGCCTGGCGGAAATCCCACCGAGCACCGACCCGGTGCGGGTGATGAAATATTACCGGGCCTTGTGGCTCGCCTACCAGGGATTGCTGTAGCTGATTTGAAGCCATTAGCGCGGAGCAGAGAACCGAGGGCCCCAACAGTGCAGAGGGCAGGCGTAATCCTTTGGGATTGGCTACTTTTTTAGAGCGAACGGTGAATTGCCACCCAAGGGCACCCGTTGGAAAGGAATTGGAGAGCCATCCGGGCGGATGTGATTTGGAAAGCCCCAGATCCGACCGTTCAGGGTGGTTGTCGATCCGCCGGTACCTAAACCACGGGTATTGGGCTGGAGTTCTTTAACTTCAAAACTCGTTGGCAACAGTTCGAACTTTTTAACGATTGGCGCGAAGCCTGTCTTCTGACTGAGGCGAGGCCACGTTGGATTATCGGCGCACGCCTTTGGCGGTGGGGTAATCCCGACCTTGTAAAGGCTGCGGCAATCCATGCGCAACCTGTTCTGGCCCAATGATATCTGAATTCAGCCCCCGAGGGGCGTGAGCTACTTGACCAAAGCCGCGCCGCGCGGGTTTCGACCCTCATTGGCCAACCGCCTTGGCGTAAACAGGTTGCACACGGCCCAACCCTCCGCGCCAATTTCCCACTCAAGCAATTCAATAATCTGCCGATATATAACGAAGTGAATTCTTGGCAACGGCCAGGATTAACCAAAATAGGATAGTAAACCAGAAAAGGAATGGATGCCTTATGAGTAATAAAATGAAAAAAACTAGTTCGGGGCGGGAAACCGCCCAAAAAACGATCGGAGTGGCCGATCCTGGCAATTGGCGCTTAATTCGTTTATTCATCTGCCTGCTGTTTGGCTTGGGCGCTGGAGGCCAGGCATGGGCAGCGGTCACAGCCACAATAAATGCAATCACAGATCCAGCCGCTATACGATCCTCTGCAGGCGCGCAAACGATTAATTTATCCGGGATTACTGGCACCGGAACTATAGCGGTATCGGCGACTTCAAGCAATCCGGGCCTGATTGCCAACCCGACCGTTACTTATTCTGATCCAGATCCCACGGGAACTCTGAGTTATACACCGATAGGTAATGTCGATGGCACGGCGATAATCACGGTCACAGTGACCGATGATAATGACCCTGTGACAACGACTTTTACCGTGACCGTGAAAAAGATCGCCACGATCACGTCTATTTTTCCGGCCACCACCACGATCCGTTATGATGCCGGCCAGCAGACGATAACGCTCTATGGTTATGTCGGCACTAGCATCGCAGCGGTCAGCAGTGATCCTGCCATCGTTACGGTTGATAGCTGTACTACAAGTCAATTAAAGTATACACCAGCAGCCAACGCGGATGGAGTCGCCACTATTACGGTAACAGCGACTGACAACGGCATTCCTGCTAGTCCGGTAACGGCTACCACGACTTTAACCGTGACCGTGAATAAAGTCCCCACGGTGGGATTCGTCAATGCCCCCCCTTACACCATCCTTGAAGATGCCGGCCTCCAGACTGTGAATCTGAATAGCATCACGGGCACTGGATCCCTTACCGTGACCGCGACCTCCGACAATCCGACCCTCATTCCCAATCCAACCGTGGTTTATACGTCACCCGCAGCCACGGGTTCCCTGACCTATACCGCGCTCACCAATGCCAACGGCACGGCCAACATTACCGTGATGGTAACGGACAGCACCTCCCCCACTCCCCGCATCACTGTGAGCACTTTTGTGGTAACGGTCACCGCAGTCAACGACCGGCCGAGTTTCGTCCTGGGCTCCACCAATGTGGTTTTGAACCAAAACGCCGGCGCACAAATCAGGTCCACCTTTGTCACCTCCATCACCAAAGGACCGACGGATGAGCAAGCTGGCCAAACGGTGAGTGGATTCACCGTGACCCCGGCGATTACGGGCCACGTTAGTGGTATTTCCGCTATTACGGTGGTAAACCAAGGTTCGGGCTACACGGATGGCACGAATGTCTCCGTCACCATTACTCCTACCGGCAGCGCTCCCACCGTCGCCGCCACCGCCACTGCCACGGTGGTGGGAGGCAAGGTGACGGCCATCACCGTTTCCAACCCCGGTTCCGGCTACGACGCTGTCCCGACGATCACAGTCGGCGGCGGCGGTTCCAATGCCACCGCCACTCCCACCATAGGCATCTTTGAAGGCGTGACCTCCATTACGGTGACCAGCGGTGGATCGGGCTACACTCCAGGCACGGCAGCCGTTACCCTTACTGGCGGCAATCCCATTGTCGCAGCCACCGCTTCTGCCACCATATCGGCAGGCGGTGTGGTAACCGGCATTACCGTTTTAACCCCAGGTTCTGGTTACACTTCTGCGCCGACGGTCAGCGCCATCGGCGGCGGCGGCAATGGTGCGACTGCCACCGCCACGGTAGGTTATCCCGTGGTGAACGTGGATAATTATGTTTCCGTCATCACGGTGACCAGCGGTGGATCGGGCTACACTCCAGGCACAGCGGCCGTTACCCTTGCTGGCGGCAATCCCACCGTCGCAGCCACGGCCTTTGCCACCATTTCGGCAGGCGGCGTGGTAACGGGCATTACGGTTTCCAATCCCGGTTCCGGTTACACTTCTGCGCCGACGGTCAGCGCCATCGGCGGCGGCGGCACGGGTGCGGCTGCCACGGTCACGGTGGCCTCGGTTAATCGGCAACTGACCTTTGCCCTGAAACCAACGTATTGGGGAACCAACGACCTCACGATCAACATGCAGGACAACGGCGGCACCGGCAACAGCGGCGTGGATACCACGACCAACCAGACCTTCCGCTTGAGCGTGGCACGGACCTTGGTCACCTTGGATAAGATCAGCAATTACACGGTCCTGGAAGACACCAATTCAGCGACGACCATCAACCTCACCGGCATTTCGGGTTACGGGACTTTGCGGATAACCGCCACTTCCGGCGATACCTCGATCATGGCCGATCCCACGGTCACTTACACTTCGCCGGCAGCCACCGCCACCCTTTCTTTCACGCCGGTGGCCAACGCCTATGGCAAGGTTACCAATACGGTTACCGTGTTGGATGACAACGGCAAAACGGCGGTTCAAACTTTTGTGGTGACCGTGACTTCGGTGAATGATGCGCCCACCTTTACCATGGCGATCAACCGGGTTACCGTGAATCAGTCAGCCACGGAATATGCTTACACCTCCCCCTTGCCGGTTGCCTCCGGCATGAGCAAGGGATCGGCCAACGAATCCAGCCAGGTGCTCACCTTCAATGTGAAAATGCTCACCACCGCAGGCACGGCCGCCTTCAGCAAGGCGCCGGCTATCAGCACCGTCGATGGAACGTTGACCTTTACGGTCAAAGCCAACGTCAGTGGTTTCTTCCCGGCGCAGGTGTGGTTGTCCGACAATGGCGGCACCACCGACAGCGGCAAAGCGGCGTCCATCACCAATCTCCTCTACATCACGGTGAAACCGGTCGTCGCGGCCACGACGTTGTCGGTGCCCTACACCGCTGTCACCATTCTCGAGGATAAATCGACCAACATCACCGTGTCGTTGAAAACCATTGACCGGGTGAACATCAAGGTGACCGCAGTTTCGGACAACCTGAACCTGGTCACGACCGCTTTGAGCGGCACCGGCACCAACCGGATTTTGACCATCACCCCGGTGGCAGACGCCAACAGCACCGAGCCCGTCGGGAGTCCGCTCGGTACCGCCAATGTCACTGTGACCAGCGACGACGGGATTGCCACCAGCACCAAAACCATCGCCGTGACGGTGACTGCGGTGAACGATCCGCCAGTGTTGACGGGGTTGCCCACGACTCTGTCCGTTTTGGAAGATTCAGCCGCAACCAACTGCACTTTCACCGTTGCGGACGTCGATAATACCGTTGGCACCACAACCATGAGCTGCGGCATTACGAATACGGCCCTGGCCACCGTGGGATTGTCCGGTGTCCTGCCGAATCAAACCCTTACCATTACCCCGCTAACCGACGCCAACGGTACCACCGTGGTGTGGGTGAAGGCCGTGGACGCCTCCGGAGGCTCCACCATCAAAACCATCGCCCTGACGATCAAGCCGGTGAATGACGCACCCGTGTTCACGGTTTCGCAAAACACGATTACGGTGGCTGAGGATGCGGGACCGAAGACTTATGCCGGATTCCTGACCGGCATCGCAGTGGCTGGGGCCAATACCACCTTTGAGTCGGCCCAGAAGGTAACCTTTACACTGACCGTTCCCAAGGACAAACTATCCGCTTTCAAAACGCAGCCGGCAATCACCACTGACGGGGTGTTGACCTTCCAAACCGCCTCCAACTGGTTCGGCAGCGTGGATGTGCTGGTGACCGCCAAAGACACCGGTGGCACCACCGACGGCGGGGTGGATACCTTGATTAAGTCCAACTATGGCGGTGTGGTAGGGGCCACCGTGACGGCCGCAGGTTCCGGCTATGCATCGGGCACGACAATCGTCGTCGATAACACCGGCCACGGCGGCACCGGGGCGGCGGCCACGCCCATCGTGGCCGGGGGGCAAATCATGGGCATCGTGGTTACCAGCCCTGGTTCAGGCTACACTTCCGCGCCTACGATCAGCTTCGCAAACGCTGGCAGCGGCCAAAACGCCACAGCGACCTTCTCCTTGTCCACGTTCAACATCACCGCCACGCATGTCAACTATGCGCCGGTATTCGGCAAGATGAACAACCTGACGCTCAACGAAGACTTCGGAACGACGAACATCGTCATCCCCATCAAGGATGTGGACGGAGACCAGCTCACCATCACTGCGGCCACCGACAAAGCGGGCCTGGCGACCGTATCCGCGAGCGCGGTCATCGTCGGCACCAACTATTACGTGCAATTGCAGTCCGTGACGGATGTAAACGGCCTGGTGACCGTCCTCGGCACACCACTGGGAGACGCCACCATCACCTTGACCGCCGATGATGGCACAGCCGCCGCCGTGACCACCACCTTCAAGCTGACGGTCAAGCCGATCAACGACAAACCATCCTCCTTCACCCTGGCGGGCAATGTGACGGCGACCATGTTCGCGGCACAAAACACCGTGAGCAATCAATTGACCAGTGTGAAAAGAGGGCCTTCGACCCTGGGCATAGCGGACGAAGACACCCAAACCTGGAAAGCCAATGTGACGGTGCCGACCGCCAGCGCGAGCCTGTTTGTGAAAGCCCCAACCATCAGCACGAACGGCACCTTGACCTATACACCAAACACCAACGCGGGCACTGCGACGGTGACCGTGACCGTGACCGACTCGGGCGGCACCCTCAACGGCGGCAAGGATACCTCCGATGCGCAAACGTTCAACATCACGATCCCGGCCAATCCGTTCCCCAGCCTGGTGGGCGATTACAACGGATTGTTCTTCGACAATACCGTGTCCCACGACCAATCCGGCTTTGTGAGCTTCAAGGTGAATGCCGCGGGCGCCTTCACCGGCTACCTGCTCACCATGGGGACCAGCAACCGGTTTGCCGGGCAGTTTGACAATACCGGAGCGGCCACCGCCGTCATCGTCTCCAACGCCGTCCCCTCGACGCTGCAGTTCTCCACGCTGGCATTCGACATCGATCCCAACGGGACCGAAATGATCACCGGCACCGTGGCCGGCACCTCACCTTCCCCCTGGACCGCGAGCCTCGAAGCCGTCCGCGCCCTGGTGGGGACCACGACGCCCATGCCTGACGATGCGGTGGGTTATTTCACGATGGTGATCCCGGGCACCGGCGATCCATCCATCACTACCAAGCCGGCTGGCGACAGCATTGGGTTTATTACCGTGAATGCCAACGGCCTCCTCACCTTCAAAGGCACCCTGGCCGACGGCACCACCATCACGCAACAAGTGACCATGTCCAAATATGCGGAATGGCCGCTCTATGTGCCCATCTACACCAAGGGCGTCAACGGGATGTTGCTCGGCTGGGTCACCTTCACGGGCCAGCAGGATGCCAATAACGCGGTGGCAACCGCCCCGGTGTTCTGGGTCAAAGAGGTGGCCGAAGGCGGCACCTACTATCCTGCCGGGTTCACGCACACGGTGAATCCGATGGTTTCGGTGTACAATCCGTGGGACGGCATGGTAAGCCCTGCGGACGGAGCCACGGTGCGACTGGCGGGTGGGAACCTGACCCTAAATCCCACATCCCCGCTCGATAAGGTGGTCACCATCACCTACGATACGGTCACTGTAACCACGCCCAGCACCGACATCCTTGCGCTGGCAGTTGATCCCACCACCGGCTTGGTGACGGGGAGTTTCAAGGATACGAGCCGGGACGCCACCAACAGCATCTATGGGGCCATGCTCCAGATGACCAACGAAGTCCGGGGCTACTTCCTCGGCAGCACCAAGAGCGGCAACTTCCGGCTCAGTTACGTTAACGGAGCGCGCATTGACACCGAGCCTACCAGCCTGATCGTCAATGTGGGTGCTAATCCCACAATTGCGGCCACGGTTTCGGCCACAGGTCTCAACTATGCGTGGAAGAAGGACGGCGCGGCCACCGCTCTTGCCAATGGCCTGACCGGCAATGGTTCGACCATTGTTAATGCAACCACCAAGGCGTTAGGTTACACCACGGTCGCCGCTGCCGACGCCGGCAGTTTCCAATTGTTTGCCACTAATGCCTACAGTTCGATTGCGAGCACCCCGGTAACCCTGGATGTGATCACCCCACCGGCAGTCGACTTCATCACGGATGGCACGACTCCGGCGAACCTGACCTTTACCGCGTCAATGAGCGGCACTGGACCATATACTTACCAGTGGCAAAAAGGTGGTGTTGACATCGCCAATGGGGCAAAATATTCCACGGTAACCTCGGCTAGCCTGGGAATCACCGGGGCGGTGAGCGGCGACGAAGGCAGCTATACGGTGGTAGTCAGCAAGCTGGCGTCAGTTGCCGGCGCCATGCAAACCATTACCGGCACCAGCAGAGCTACAGAACTGGCTGTGGTCACCGCAGTACCTCAACCCGGGATCGCAAATGAGTGGGACTATTTTCCCCACATTAGTGTTACGGTAGCGCAAGGAGGCACCACGCCTACCTATCAATGGAAACATAACGGTGTGGATATGAGTGTTGCTCCAAATATAACTGATCTCAACGCTTTTCAGATACTAAATTCTGATGCAGGCAACATATCGGTAGTGGTCAGCGTCGGAGCCGCAACGTGGACCAGCAGCCCCGTAGAGTTGGATGTGATTACCTATCCTCCGTTAGGACACGCGGCAATTGCGATCGGAACTCTGCCAGCAACGATTAGTCCAACTGTCGTCGGCACTGGCCCATTCACCTATCAGTGGAAGAAGAATGGGGCTGCCATCGTTGGCGCAACCGGGTCGTCTTACATAATTCCCGCCGTTGGCACGATAGCAACAGATTACTTCACCGTTGTTGTCACCAAGGGAACGGCGAGTTGCGAGACTCGTAGATGGATCGTCCAATAACCGTTAAATTGATCAAACCTGGCGAAAACGCCGGTTAAAAAATACGGGACCCGCTGAAAAGCGGGTCCTTTTTCATTTATAATCGTGGCATCCTTTTTGCTCAGTTGGATTGGTATAGGCTAAATGGTGTAGGATCATGAAAAAGCGGAGTAAATTGCGGACGAAAGGCCAGGATCGGCAAGAATTACCGGTCGGCGGCCCATCCGAGACTTTTCAATTTCAATAGCCCGCCTCAATCCCCCTGCCTTCACGCGGTGAAGGCTTTCCCTCAACAAGGCTCGCTCCCTCAGCGAGCTTTGTTGTTTCCAATGCCGCTGCAAAATCCGGGCTTTCACGGGATGGCTCACCCTCCGTGATCAAAAATTTTAACCACGGATCATACGGATGGCGAACCGGCGCGCCCATACTGGCAGGCCGTGCTGGGTTCGCTTCCCATCCTGCCAGATACCGCACAGACCACTTATGAACCCGCGCGAATCCGGGCTCAACTTGAAGCGGCGGGCAAAATGATTGGAACCTATGACCTCATCGTCGCCGCCCCAACTTTGGAACGGGCCATCGCAGAGACAACTTTCAACCAACGGCATTTCGGTTCCGTGACCGTACTGACGATTATTGAGCCCCAATAGCGCCACCCTAAAGGGGCGGCCCAAGCCAGCCCGTTGCCTGGTTCCAGGGCACCGCCATGGAAAAACCGGCCCGGATGAATCCATCTGCCCAGCCTTGAATAGGCGGAATAACCCGGCGAATGGGATTACGGACACCCCAGGCCGGCCGCCTGCGACCGGCCCGTTGACTCACGGGAAAAAGACACCGGAGAACTCTGAGTAAGCAGGGTCGATGAACTCCAGTTCTCATGTTCTTTTTTGTTCTAAAGATTTGGCGTCCGGAAGCGAGCTAAATC
>CAIMWS010000422.1 GCA_903845125.1 uncultured Verrucomicrobiota bacterium | reverse complement strand
GGAACTCAATCGATCAGTTCCTGCCTCCTGGCAGCTCATTGGAAACTGCTACTTGGAAAGAAAAAAGCACCGCTTCCTCTGTAGCATCAGTGGCTCAGTTTATCTGAGCAGAGGTGGGTCAATTTAAGTGAGCCCTATTGCAGATTGTAGGCAGCGGTGGGATTGAACCTTCCGGGGAGCCAGAAAACCCATTTGGACCTGCCCCAACCCGTCCAACGCCGGTACCGGATGGCGGCACCACCCTCGCCTTGCTTGGTTGCGGTTTGAGCTTGCTGGGGGCTGTAACCAGGAAATTCACCCGCTAGGCAATTAAACCTTTGATCTCAACCGGGGGATGAGCTTGATATTTCAGGTTCATCCCCTTGGTGTTTTAATAACCCCAAAAATCGTGAATTGGAACCTCCCCAAACCACCGGCCACCTGGCCACCCGGGTTTTGAGCTGTTCCTCAGTTTCACTGTCCTGGTGACAGCCCATTCCTTCGCAGTGGGTTGAGATTCAGATGCCAATCTTTTTTTAAAAGCTTCAACAGTTCCTTTCAGAATCAACGATTCTTTACAGCGAGGGGGGGGGACCCTTGAGGTAAAAGTTTTATCTCCAAAGTCTTTGAGGGCAGCCAGAGTCGCCCCAAAACAAGCCTGGCCGCCAGGAACCAGGAGCATTGATCAGCGCGAACTATGCGGCGCCCAGCAAGCCCGCCAACCCTTTGTGAAGCAAACAGGCTCATCAACCTAAAAAGGCGGATTAAAACATGCTAAGAAACGCAAGCCTCTGAGCCATAAAGTTCCAACTTCTCCGCAGCTCACCCTCCTGGTGACTACCCGCTCCGTAAAAATGGTTGTGCATCAGGTTTGGTTCCGGTTTGGTCCCGGTTTTGAACGGTTCAACCGCTAATTTTAGAATCAACCGCTATTTTCCTCAGGGCCTGAGGAAGCCCTGGCCGGTGAGAAACCGAAGGCGATGGGGTAGGGATACATTTAAAACGCCCTGCATGGGGGGAGATTGAACAAATTTCAATTCGGAGTGGCTTCGAAGATTTTAACAATAATTTCAGATCTTGTTCGGGGGGAGAACACCAATCAAGAGTGATTGCATCTGAAACCCAAACCATGTGATTAGCCTAACCGGGACTCAATAATTAAAAATTGGACTCGGATTGACGATCGCTGACGCAATTCACGATGGTGCCAGAAAATAGGGCACCAAAAGCTCATAGTCTGACGCTGATTTCCAATGCTTTATAACGAAAAGCACGAAACCAGGATTCACGAATGCCTTAAAAATTCTCAGTGCAAAGAAATTAGGTCAACAAACCACGCTGTTTATTGCCCCGCCTGCATGTGCTGTTTATTCCTTCTAAACCAACACCCAAATGCGCAAAGAAGGCCACCGACAAGGGCCATGCTTGCCGGTTCCGGCACTAAGGTTAACGATCCAGGCTCAGTGAAAGAAGGTATAATCTGACCAACAAATGTCGCGTCGGTGTAGTAAGTTGAGTCCAGACCATTGATCGTATTCCCCAACCAAAGTTCCCATGTAGACCCGCTACTTGAAAAACCAGTGGTGTCGAACGTCACAGTAGCCAGACGCGAACTCCCCACGGGGAGGTTCAACGTTGTACTTCCGGTGGTCGCGGTACTGTCCAATACAAACTGTTTGGTAGCATTTGGATCGGGATACAATACCACATTGTTACCAGTATTGTTGGCAGAGAATATTGTTCCAGTGATAATATCCACTCCTGTGATCCAAGGCCCCAATCCGGCATTTGCAACTTGAACTACTAAGTTCAAACCTGATACCGTGACGGCACTTGAACCTGTATTAACAACATCCAAGGTGATGGATTGTCCCGCCATGTTCGGCTGTAGAAAGTGGTCACCCACCGTAACCATGATCGCGGCCCAAGAGTTTACCCCCGACCACAGGCAAAAACCTGAAATAAATAACACTAGCCCGTTAATTTTTAACTTGCTGGATAAATTTGTTTTCATATCTGTATATCCTCACATTAAACTAGCTTCGCCGTTTTTACAGCAACCACTGAACCATGTCCATTCAAATAGCTCAGTCGTGCTGGCTTGATCTTTTTGCGTAAACTCATCGTCATTGCCAGTTTTCCCATCAATCCAAGATACGCTCGACAATCACTTCTCGGCTTTCGCACCAAGCTGAGTTTCAATCACTTCCCTCTCAAAAGACTTGGTTACCAGCCGGAAATTATTAATAAGGGCTGGGAATGATCAACCGCAAGGCGTTTATTGCTGTCGTAACATTGGCACGCGCAATGCCTTGATCGAGTAAATCAACCTTCGAGTCCCGGTTGTAATCGTAGGGAAAAACAATTGTCGCACGATTGAGTGCAGTTCGAGGATTGGCGCGGGGTAGTTGCTGATCAAGCAAATCCACCCGAGCGTTCGATGTACTATTCCCCGCTTCGCCAATTGCATTTCCAAAATAGAATACATCCTTGCTGCTCAAACCAGTGTTGGCACTTGAGATTACCGTCACCTCCAGCCATTGCTTTTGGATGGCGTTATCCGCCCAGATTATGGTGATGCGGTCGGAACCCCCAACCCCTGCGCCGGCACGCAAAGAGATACTGGTGGGCGAGGGGGCGGTGGCCCAGGAGGTCGGATTATTGTCGTTGCCCACCTTGAAGGTGAAGTCACTGGCGGTGGGCCTTCCCGTCAGCGCCAGAATGTCCACCATGATGCCATTGATGCCCCGGCTGTAGCTGGTATAGTTGGCGAATTGGGCGGTCTGGCCAGGCAGGAGGGCGCTTTTGTCGGTGGCGATCGCGCCATCGTCGGCTGCGTTGGCGCTGGCATTGTTGCCATCAAAATAGGAATAATTATAGAAAATGCGCCGGCCGGATACCGTTGAGGCCACCACCGCCAGGCTGTTATAATAGCCGGCTGAAACGGATTGCACTCCGCTTAAACCGCTGGGCACTGTGGCCTGGCCATAGCTGGTATCCCCCCAGGCCACCAAGGTGTGATCCGCCTTCAAAGCCAGGCTGTGGCGAACTCCGGCCGCCACGGTTGTCACGCCGCTCAAACCGCTGGGCACGGTGCATTTGCCATAGTTGGGATCCCCCCAAGCCACCACGGTGCCATCGCCTTTCACAGCCAGGCTGTGCAAAAAACCGGCCGCAATCGCGATCACGCCACCACCACTCAGCTCGCCAGGCACTGTGCATTGGCCGGAGGTATTATCCCCCCACGCCACCACGGTGCCGTCCCCTTTCAAGGCCAGGCTGTGATAACCACCCGCCGCAATGGCGGCCACCCCGCTCAAGCCGGCGGGTATCGTGCACTGGCCGGAAGAATCATCCCCCCACGCCACCACCGTTCCGCCACTCAAGGCCAGGCTGTGATAACCACCCGCCGCAATGGTGGTCACCCCACTCAAGCCGGTGGGTATGGTGCATTGGCCGAAGTAGTCATCCCCCCAGGCCGCCACGGTGCCGTCCCCTTTCAAGGCCAAGCTGTGATAAACACCCGCCCCAATGGCGGCCACACTGGTCAAACCGCCGGGAATGGTGCATTGGCCATAAGTATTATCCCCCCAAGCCAGGATCGTTCCCGCTCCCATCAAAACCAGGTTGTGGGCACTCCCCCCCGCCACCGCCGCCACCCCGCCTAAACCGCTGGGCACGGCGCATGCGCCACGGTTGTTATCCCCCCAGGCTGCCACTGTGCCACCCCCCATCAGGGCCAGGCTATGGCCGCCACCCGTCGCAATGGCCGTCACTCCCGTCACGCCACTGGGTATGGTGCATTGGCCCAGGGAGTTATCCCCCCAAGCCACCACGGTCCCATCCCCTTTCAACGCCATGCTGTGCAAATAACCGGCCGCGATGGCCGTCACCCCGCTCAACCAGCTCACATCGCTTTGGCCGTAGCCATTATCCCCCCAAGCCACCACGGTCCCATTTCCTTTCAAAGCCATACTATGCAAATAACCAGCGGCGATGGCCGTCACCCCGCTCAATCCAGCGGGTAACGTGCATTGACCGGAGGAATTATCCCCCCAAGCCACCACCGTCCCATCCCCTTTCAAGGCCAGGCTGTGGGTGCCACCCGCGGCGATGGCCGTCACCCCGCTCAAGCCGCTGGGTACCGTGCATTGGCCTTCGAGGTTGCGACCCCAAGCCGCCACTGTTCCACCACTCAAGGCCAGGTTGTGGTCGCCGCCAGCGGCGATGGCCGTCACCCCGCTCAAGCCCGTGGGTACCGTGCATTGGCCGTAGGTATTATCCCCCCAAGCCACCACCGTCCCATCCCCCTTCAAGGCCAGGCTGTGAGCAATTCCCCCCGAAACAGCCGCCGCTCCGCTCAAGCTGGTGGGCACCGCGCACTGGGTGTCATAGTTATAACCCCATGAAACAACCAACCCATCGCCATTCAAGGCCAGGTTATGGTCAAAACCAGCTGCAATTTTCGTGAAAGGACTCCGGTAGCCATTTAGCGGGTAAACCACTTGGCTCCCCCAGCCGGTGGCATTGCCAGCGTGAGCTTGGGCCCCTAAACCGGCCAGCACCAGGCCCAGCATCAGCCTCAGGAACCGGCCTTTCCAGCTTGGGACAAATTGGCCAATATATAATCCACCCCGAACAGTGTGTATGACAAGCGGCATATTTCTTTGCTTCGGCACTATCTTACCTTCTTAACTCAAAAGTGTCAATCAAGCAGAAAACATACCAACCTTTCCTGTGATGCGTATCGTATTTATATTGAGTTACTTATAAAATTCATTAAACAGTTTCTTATCCTGCATTGTGTAATGGTTTTTTACACTGGGGCACGAAACCACGCCCGTTGCCATTCGTTAATATTCTTATCCTGTTGATAACCAGCTAAATACAAAATGTTTCTGAATATGTAAGGTAATCCGACACTTTTCGGATTCTGAATGATTATAAATTCATAACTAATTCCCAATCAGCGCTATAGGAGTATTTTTGAAATGTCGGATAAATTTACACCTGGGGATTCAAACGGTCCCATTCGAACGGTTTGGATTTTTTTAAGAACCGAAAGGAAACCTCCCAAGCCGGCTTCTGCTGGTAGGTCAGAGGTTACCGGTCGCCTTCCATTGATTCACGGAGCTAACTTTGATGGTAGCCGTAGGATTTAACCCACGATTTGGGACCGGCCCAGCGCCCAACGCAGTGGATCGACGCTTGGGGTGGATTCTGGCCGGCCAGTTGGAGGAAGGCCAGCCGGCCTTTTATAATTATTCAGCGTTGAATTAATGCCCGCTGCCTCACCTCCATTCCCAGCGGCGCTGGCTAACGGTGGTCCACCGACTTTCTAGAGCCTATCAAGTCATTCCGCTGATTATCAATGGTTTATGTCGACAGAATCGAAACTGGGGCCATCCGTTTCCAGGTGCAGAGGAAAGCGGGTCGCTTCATTCCAAGGGTGGCAGGTTAAAACATCCCCTATTCCGGCACATTAAATGCCCCTGTTCAGAAGCCCCTTGCAAGGTGGTTTTCTATGGACTCCTTCCCCCTATTCGAGCTGGCACCGTTTGAAAAGCAGGCTATTCAGACGAAGGCCTGTAACCGTTTCCTTGGAATCCCGTTGGAATTTGAGTTCAAACCACCAATATTGACCGGTAGCACTGGCAAAAATATTCCAGCCCACGTAACGCAGGGGGAATTCGCCGTGGCGATGCAGCTCGAGGACGAGTTGCCCTGCCCGCAGATGTATCCGGAGGTAGGTTTCCAATTCACCGCTCCAGTAGTCGCCCGGGTAAACGCACAAATCGGGCTGCGCCTCTTCGGATACCCTGATCCGCTGGAAATTCTCTTTCCAATCATCCGTGAACTTCAATGCTTTCCCGGATTCCAGATCCTGAAAAACGAACTCCCTTTTACCCAGGGAAAACCGATGGTTCCCATGGGCCGCCAGGGCGGCGGGCGGATCGTTGTCCTCACGGATTTCGAGATGGTCTCCTACCCGGGAAATCTCTGTCAGGCGCCAATAGAGTTCGTATTGGCCGGCATAGCGATCCAATTCGGGCGCTGGCAAATTGAGGGACGGCCGTTCGCTGACCAGGCTGGCGGATCTGATCGGCTGCAACTCATCGCCGAGATAAATTTCCGCGGCCGTCAGGGCCATCTCCCTGGCATCGAGGGAGCCAAGATTGCCGGCCAGCGCCACTCCGAGGCGCAGGCCGGGAAACCAAAGCACGAAACTCCGGTAACCGCCATCTGCGCCGCCATGCTGAATCAGCCGGGCGCCGCGATAGTCCTCGATAAACAAGCCCATGCCGTAGCCGGTCTTTTCGCCGCTGTTGAGCTGGCCCGGCTCCTGCATCAGGGCGAGCGGCGCGGCGAATCCCGGTTTCGGACGCTGAAGGTTGGCCAGCCATTGGGCGAGATCCTCCACCGTCGTATATAAACCGGTGGCGCCGACGGTCTCGTAATTCAGCAGCGCTTTGCGGTAGCCGCCACCAGGTGCCAAATAATAGGAATAAGCCATGTTTTTTACCACCGCCTGGCTGTCGGTATGGAAATGCGAGTTCGTCATTCCCAGGGGCTCGAATATTTCCTCCCGGGTAGAATCGCCGAAGGACCTCCGCGAAATGCGGGCGACAATCTCGCTCAGCAAAGTGTACCCGCTGTTGCAGTACAAAAACGCTTCCCCCGGCGGGAAGAGAAGCTCCCGCTGTCGCTCCAGCAATTTCATCACCTCGGCCTGGCTCACCACACCGCCATGGTTCTTTCTGGCCAGAACCAGGAGCATCCATTGATCCCTCAGTCCGCTCGTATGAGCCAGCAAACAGCGCACGGTTATTTTTGCGCCGCCATCGTGCATTTCCGGCAGATACTTCCGGATGTCGTCCTCCAGTGAAAGTTTTCCCTGCTGAATGAGCCGGGCAACTGCATAGGCGGTAAATTGCTTCGTCACGGAGGCCACGTGAAACACCGTAGCCGGGGTGATCGGCACGTCATATTCCAGGTTGGCCAGGCCCCAGCCTTGCTTGAAGGCCAGATGGCCGTCCCGCACCACCGCCAAGGCCAGCCCGGGCGATCCGGGTCCCACCTTTTCTTTCACATACCAATCCAGCATCGCCTCCGCCTTCGGTGGCGCCGCGTGGATGTCGGCACCCGCCTTCGCCAGCAGGTCCATGATGTCCGCGTGTCCTTTGACCTTGGCCGCCTGCCAGGCGGTCATGCCCGCCCCCGTGCGGCCCTTGGCATCAACCCCATTGCTGAGCAGCAGCGACACTTTCTGGCTATTGCCTTCAAATGCCGCCTGAATCAGATCCCTGGCCGGGTCCGCCCGGGGTGGTGCGGCAGCCACCTTTTCCTCCGTCCAGGCCAGCGGATAAGCCCCCCCGCAAATCCACCAAACGCACCAGATGACCAACCCCAGGCGCCGCCCTTTGTGGAATGTTATCCGTCCACTCATGCCCGATATTCTAGGACTGGAGGCAGCCGGATGCCAATTCTGAATCGGCCCTACTGGCTGGACTGCGCAGGGTCCGCCAAGCCCCGTGGCAGCGGTGGGTACCGCGCCATTGGCCCCGTCCTGGCCCCAACCGGGCCGGCGTAAATCCCGGCTTTCCTGACCATCCACGAAACTTGCAGGTTATAACTTATGTGGCTACAGTAAACCATATGGTAGTCGAATTGAAACTGCGGAAAGTGGGCAACTCAGTGGGCTTGGTAATGCCCAAAGAAGCTCTGGCCCGATTAAATGTCGCGGAAGGAGATGCGGTCTATCTGACGGAAACCACGGACGGTGGTTTTCGGGTCACGGCCAACAATCCCGGTTTTGGAGAAAAAATGCAGGTTGCCGAGCGGCTCAGCCGCAGGTATCGGCATGCCCTCAAGGAATTGGCCCAGTGAATGAGCTGATCTGGCTGAACCGGGAGGATTGCCTCGCCATTCACGAAATGATGGTCGCCCAGCACGGTGGGTTGGCCGGAGTGCGTGATGAAGGTATGCTGGAGTCGGCTCTTTTCAAGCCTCCGAACCTTCAGGCCTACAGCTCCCCCACTTTGGCCGCAATGGCTGCCAGCTATGCCGCGGGCATCATCCTCAACCATCCGTTTCTTGATGGGAACAAGCGGACAGGTTTCCTGCTGGCGGCGACGTTCCTGGAGCTCAACGGCCTGGAGTTTGCCGCCGCGGAAGAATCCGTGGTGGAGGCCACCTTGGCGCTGGCCAGCGGGAAAATGAACCAGGCTGCTTATGCTGAATGGTTGGACATGAATTCAAAAAAGGGATAGCCGAGCCCGAATACAAGGCATTGCGCACGGGATCGCCCTCTGCCCTCTGCCCT
>CAIMWS010000421.1 GCA_903845125.1 uncultured Verrucomicrobiota bacterium | reverse complement strand
TTCAGCAGGCGTCCAACTCAACTCACCGGTGGTTGGATTCAAGGTCATGCCCTCCGGGCCGTTGAGCAGGCTGAAGGTCAGTTTATTGGTTGGCAAGTCGCTGTCGTAGGCCTCGAGTTTCGCGGTCCATGGCACGAGTTCCAGAATGGTCTGGCTGGGCGGCGCCGTCAGCACTGGGGGGCGGTTGGTTTCAAGGACGGTGAGCGTGAATTCGTTGCGGTTGCTGAGCACAGGATCGCCATCGTCGGTGACTTCGACGACGACCGGGTTCGTGCTGGGACCCTGGTTTTCCAATGGGGTCCAATTCAACTCGCCGGTGGTTGTATCCAGGGTCATGCCCAAAGGACCGGAAAGCAGGCTGAAGGTCAGTTTATTGGTTGGCAGGTCGGGGTCGTGGGCCTCGAGTTTCGCGGTCCATGGCACGAGTTCCAAAATGGTCTGGCTAGGCGGCACCGTGAGCACCGGAGGGCGGTTGGATTCCAACACATGGATTTGAAAACTCTGCGTGGCGCAGAGAGTGGGGGCGAGGCTTTTGGCGACTTTGATCGTGACTTGGTTGGAACCGGGCCCCTGATCCTCGGCGGGTGTCCAGCTGAGCAGGCCATTGGTGGGGTTGACCTGCAACCCCGGCGGGGCGGATAACAAGGTGAAACTCAACGCGTTGGTGGGTTGATCTGGATCCACCGCCTGCAACGCATAGGACCAGGAATCCATTTCAAAAATATTCGTGTCTGGCGGCTTCGCAAAAAACGGCTCCTTCCCCACGTAGACCACAAAAGATTTTGAGGTGGAAATCGAGGGAGTGCCATTATCCGCTACCGTAATTGTTGTCGAATACATTCCGCTTTGTTTCGGATTCCAAAGAAAACGTGCCGTATAGTTGAGCAGTCCCGTAACCGGGTCGCTGACTATATTGGTGGTGAAGGTCCAACCCAACCCAACCGCCTCCTCGTTGATGGCAAAGGTCAGGACTTGGTTTGGAGTATCATCATCGGTGGCCTTAACAGCGATAATAATCGGCAGACCCAGTTGGGTGTGATAGACATCGAAATTTGCAGTTAAAACCGGCGGTTGGTTCACGGCCGCCAACGCCCGGCTCGACACCCCAGCGCAAAAAAGCAGCAGGAGCCAGAGCACCAGCCCGCGGTGAGGAAGGGTCATTCCCGTACATGCGGTTGGGAAAACCCGGGAAGCCAGCGGCGATCGCCGGGCATTTTCTATCGAGGCCATTCGCTGAAACCCTCAAATATCATGCATCAGGGCAATTAGAAATCCGGCGGCGGATTTTAGCGCGGACTCCACCCGCAGCCAGAAATAGAGAATAACAGGCATCCGGCCTTCCAGCAAGCCCATTTGCCCATTTGCCAGTTTGCAGGAGGGTTTGGAAAGAAGCGAGATATTAGATTAGTTTAATTTACTTGAAAAAGGTCGATGGTTTAGAGAACATAAACATGCGAGAGGATTCAAATTGGTCAAGATTCGAAACACCATGAAAAAAATCACAATTGCAGCAATGGCATCCTTGCTGGCCGGCGTGCTGAATTCATCAGCCGCCGTTACGGCCCAGGGATGGTATCATTTCGGCGAACTTCAGGACTACTATGGGGACTCCAGCGGCAACGGCCGCCGTTTCCAGTATGCGTTTTCCACCGGCCCCAACGGGACCGGGAACGCCAATGCGGTGGTGACCGCCACGGGCGTGGGCGGGCCGCTGGATGGCACCGGCTATGTCAGCACGAAGTGCCTGCGCTTCGGCGATAACGGGGCCCGGCAGGCCGCCATGTGGAGCCCCGGAACGGGTGGCGCCACCTACAATCCACCCGCCACCAACTATGGGCTCGAGCTGTGGGCGTTGCCCGAGGGCAAGGGTTTTGTGGGTGGCAGCGGATCCTGGCTGTTGAATTCCGGCCAATCCGCCGGCAGCCTGGTGATCCGGATCCAAAGCAATGGGGATGGCACCTCCTCTTACTTTGGCACGGTCAACGGCAAAGGCGATGTGGGCGAACCCGTGGTGGCGGACACCACCAAATGGACGCACCTGGCCATCGTGAATGACAATGGCACCGTCACCTTTTACGTGGACGGCGTCAAGAAAGGCGCCAGTTATTCCGAAAAAATCACGAATGCCATTACAGGCGACATTTATGTGGGCCATCCTGGCGCCAACGCCGGGGCTTTGGGCCTGCTGGATGAGGTCCGCATTTTCACTTTTGAGCCAGGCAAATTCGCCACCAGCGATCTGCTGCTGCCACCCCCTGGCCCGAACATTGTGAGCCAGCCCCAAAACGCCACGGTGTGGGAAGGTGGATCCGCGCCTTTCAAAATCAGCACCGTCATCGATCCCACGGTGACTTTCCAGTGGAGCCGCAACGGGCAGACCATCGCCGGGGCCACCGAGTCCGGGTATTACCTGCCGCTGGTGACCCTGGCGGACAGCAACAGCCTGTTCAGCTGCAAACTGGTCAATACCAGCGGTTCCGTGACGAGCACCGTGGCCACGCTCTCCGTGGTGCCGGTCAAGACGGATAATGTGGCCGCGTATCGCGCCGCCATCACCAAGGAATCCAGCCTGGTGGCCTATTTCCCGGTGGATCAATGCTCCGGCACGGTCCTGACCAACCTGGTGAGCGGCGGACCCAACGCCAGCCTGGAGGGCAATGCCACCTTTGACGGCCGCACCACCACAGCCTATGGCCAGCGGGCCTTGTCGCTCAACGAGGATGGGGACGCAGCCATCCCCGCCACGGCCGCGTTTGATTTCAACAGCGGCAACGGGACGGTGGAAGCGCTCGTTTACATGAGCCACGCCACCTTGCAGCCAGCCACGATATTCGCGGTGGCCGCCGATGGCGGTGCCCTGGTCCGCTACGTGCTCCAGGCCAGCAAAGACGGCGCGAGCCTGATATGCAGCAATGACCTGGCCACCTTGACGTGGGCGGTGCCGACCAACCTGATCGGGCGCCTCGCCTATGTGGCTTTTGTGTTCGAGAGCAAGACCAACGTGACCGCCTATCTGGACGGCCAGTCCCTCGGCACCAAGACCCAGCCCGACTTGGGCACCAGCCCCGGCCAGGCGGCCTGGATCGGCTCGATGGGCTCCAGCGCGCCGGGCATCTGGGCGGGCACCATCGATGAATTGGCCATCTACAGCAGCGCCCTGTCGCTCAACACCATCCAGACCCACTATTCGAAATACGTTTATGGCGTCAATATCGCGCGGCCGAGCTTCGTGAGCCAATCCAGCTCCCGGACCTGGTTCGCGGGCGGATCGCCCACGCTGGCCGTCACGGTGGATGGCAGCCTGCCCTTCAATTACCAATGGAGCAGCAACGGGGTGGACATCGCCGGGGCCACGGGCGCGTCCCTGAAGCTCGCCAATACCACGACCAACTTCTCGGCGACCTACGCCGTGAAAGTCAGCAATGCGGCGGGCGAAACCAACAGCCAGCCCATCGTCCTGAAGTTCGTCTCCGCGCCGGATGATTACGCGCAGACCGTGATGAAGGACAATCCGATTTCCTACTGGCGGCTGGATGAAGCAACCGGCGCCACGGTCGCCGCCGACTCCGCCGGCGCCAATGACGGGGCTTATAAAAACTCCCTGGTCCTGGGTGCCGCGAGCGTGATCACCCAGATCACCAATGCCGCCGTGGATTTCACCGGCGGCTACGTCGAGGTTCCCTACACCCCGGCGCTCAATCCCAACGGCCCCTTCAGCCTCGAATTCTGGTCCAAGCTGACGCGGTTTGATCCCAACGCCGACACGTTTTGCCCCGTGTCCTCCCAGGGCCGCCTCGGCTCCGCCCGGTATGGGTGGTGCGTTTACCTGAACAACGACGGCTCCGGCTACGAGTTGCACATGGGTGATGCCACCGGCGTGGCCGGCGCCACCCGCGTTTCCGGCGCGACGGCGGGCGCATCCGGGGCCATGTATCACGTGGTGTTTGCCTACAACGGCACCAATCTCCAGGTGTTCGTGAACGGGAAGCTGGACTTCGAAACCACCTCCGGATTCCCTTATACGGCCAACTACAGCGCGCCGTTGATCATCGGTGGCCGCAATGACCTGAACTTCTTTGAGAAGGGCCCCATGGACGAAGTGGCGGTGTACGGCTATGCGCTCTCCGCCAGCCAGGTGCAGAAACATTACGGCTTCAGCTTCGTGAAATCGCAGGTCACCCAGCAGCCCGTCAATGTATCGGACGCGGTCGAAACCGGGACGGTCACCCTCACGGCCACCGTGGCCGGCTATCCCAACACCTATCAGTGGTACAAGGATGGCGCGCTGCTGGAGCCGGTGAACAACGCCGATGGCACCGCGCACTACCCGCAGGGGGTCACGGGAACCACCCTGGTGATCGCCCAGGCGACGCCGGCTGACGCGGGCCGCTACCACCTGGTGGCCACCAACCCGCTCGGCAATTCAACCACCGCGGACGCCACCGTGGCGGTCGCCGCGGACACCACGGCCCCCAAGGTTGCCTACGTGAGCGCCCAGTCCACCGCCAACCGGGTGCGGGTGGTTTTCAACAAGCCCATGACCACCGACACCACCGGCCTCCCCGGCAATTATAAAATCAGCGATGGCGTGACGGTCTCCAGCGTGGCCCTCACCGCCGATCCGTCGGTGGTGGATGTGGTGACCAGCGGCTTCCAGCCCGGCAAGAGCTACACCCTGACGGTCAGCGGCGTCAAGGATGCGCGGATGAGCCAAAACCTCATCGGCGCCAGCAGCACCAGCTTCAAGAGTTATGTGCTCACCCCCGGCGCCCTGGCCTTCGACTTCTATGCGAAGATCGGCGGCACCGCGGTGGAGACCCTGGTCAGCGATGCCCAGTATCCGGACGGCGTTTATACCAACGCCATCCTCGCCAGCTTCAGCACCATGGCGATCACCACCGGCGGGGATCTCAAAAACAATCCGGCCTTCGGCGCCCTGGGCGACAACTACGGCGTCCACATTTATGGCTGGATCAAGCCGACCACCTCCGGGGATTACACCTTCTTCCTGCGCAGCGATGACGCTTCCCAGCTCTGGCTGAGCACGGATGACCAACCGGCCAACTCCGCCATGATCGCCGAGGAGCGCGGTTGCTGCAATCCGTTCAAGGAACCGGCCGATGGCGTCACCCAAACCTCCGCGACCCAGTCCCTGGTGGCGGGCAAGAGCTACTTCATCGAGGCCTTCTACAAGGAAGGCGGCGGCGGGGACTTCTGCGAAGCAGCCTGGCGGATGGCCGGGGATACCACCGCGGCGGCGGACCTCAAACCGATCGCAGGGCAGTTCCTCTCCGCCTTCGCACCGGTGCCGGCGGCGAAGTTCGACCTGCCGGTTTTGGCCGCGGGCCAGATCACCCTGACCTGGACTGGCACCGGCAAACTCCAGGAATCCGCGGACCTGGCCAACTGGTCCGATGTCGCCGGCAATCCCGGCAGCGGTTACAAGGTTACACCCACCGCCAGCGGGATGAAATTCTACCGCCTCGCCGAATAATCGGGCGGACGAGATCTGTTTTACACGAGACCGGGGATTTTCCCCGGTCTTTTTTTTTCCGCGCCCCCGCCAAATACGGGTCTTACTTGATTTAACCGGCTTTTGCCTTAAAATGATTGTGCAACGTTCAACTGGGGTTGAACCCATCGCATGCCGAATGAAATCAATATCCTGCTCATCGATGATCACGTCATCGTACGGGAAGGCCTGGCCGTCCTGCTGAATCAGCACGGCCTGGGGCGTATCGAATCTGCGGGCAGCGCCGAGGAGGCCATGACGGCCATCCAGCGGCGGCCCCCGGAGGTCGTGGTACTGGATATTTCGCTGGGCCATCAGAGTGGGCTGGACCTGCTCAAGAACATCCATCTGGCATACCCATCCATCCGGGTGGTGGTGCTCTCCATGCATGAGGAAGCCCTGTACGCCGAGCGCTGCCTGCGGGCTGGCGCCATGGGCTATATCATGAAAAGCGTGGGCCACCAGCTGATCATCCAGTGCATCCGCCAGGTCATGGAAGGCAAAACCTTTGTCAGCGAGGCGGTGCGCGATCGCATGTGGCAGCAGGCCGTGAACCGCCCCAAGGATGTGGGCGCCCCGCCGGAAGAACGTCTCACCGACCGCGAGTTGGAGGTCTATCGTTTAATCGGCGAAGGCCTGTCAACGCAGCAAATCGCCGGCAGCCTGAAGGTCAGCGCCAAAACGATTCAGACCTACCGGAATTTCATCAAGGAAAAGCTGGCCATCGAAAATGCCACCGAACTGGTGCACCGGGCCTCGCTCTGGGCCAAGGGGCGGCATCCGGCTTGATGGTTCCCGGAGGTTTGTTTTTTCACCTTGGGATTAACCGGGCAGGGCTGCCCTGGGGTACAACGCCCGGCCGGGGAGCCTCCCCCCGGCGCCGCTATTTATCGGGCTGGGAAAAGGAATCCCCCGCCAGCCAGGTTATTCCGTTTTCTGAGGGCCGCCCGGAGGGATCCGGGTTCCTGATCCTCACTAATCATCATCGTCATCGTCGGGCGCCAGGCGCAGCTTCAGGCCGGGGAGGCCTTTGCCATGCGCGCCGGCCCAGAGGTCGGGATAGGGTTCGTTCACGCCTTTGGCGGCGTGCCAGAGGATGCGGTTGAAGGTGTCCTCGTCCGCCTGGTCAACGTCTTCCAGCGGTTGTTCCAGGCTCTTTTGGGCCCAATGGAGTTCCTGGCCCGTCAAGGCCGCCGTGGGTTTGTTCATTTCATCCACCGGGATCTGGTTGGGCAGGCAGGTAAAGGCTGAAAAATCGGGCTGGGAGGTGAAACAATCGCTCATCAGCGGGGCCAGGGCGTCCATTTGGTTCATGGGCGGGAGGCCCAGGATCTGCTCCATCGTGTGCAGGACGGAGGTCTGGTTGTAAAAGTGGCTGATGACGGCGCCGCGCCGGGAATAAGGGCTCACCACCAGGCAGGTGGAGCGGTGGCCATCGACATGGTCCCAGCCCGCCTGGGGATCGTCCTCGACGGCGAAGATACAAGTTTTGGGCCAGAAACGGCTCCGGGAAATGGCCTCCACAACACGGCCCACCGCCAGGTCGTTGTCGGCCACCTGGGCGTTCGGAGTGGGAGAACCCGGGCTGGTGCCCGAGGTGTGGTCGCTGGGCAGGAAGAGGATCACCAGGTTGGGGAACGTCCCCTTTTTCTCAAATTCCTTGAATTCCGCCAGGAAGACATCCGCCCGGATCTGGTCGGGAATGCGCAGATTCCAGCCGGGCGAATTGGAGCAGCTATAGCGGCGCAGGTGGTCGATCTGGATGTCGTGGATGAACTTGATTTTTCCCGATTGGGCCCGGTAATCGCCATAAATGTCGGCGAACAGGGCTTTGGCGGGAACCACGGCGGTCTTGGCCATCTCGCCGTAGTTCCGGAAGGAGAGCCCGTGCGCGAGCGCATTATCCCAGATGAAGCCGGTGGCGGCGAAGCTGATGGGGTCGTCGCCCGCAAACGGGTAGCTGCGGGTGAAGCCGCCGAACGATTTTTCCAGGTAATCGGTGGCATACCCCTCCATGGCCCAGGAGTGCCCATCCGCGGAGAGCACCCCGTTGCAGTAATAATTATCGAGGAGTCCATAGCGTTCCGCCAGGGCGTGCTGGTTGGGCGTCACCGACCGGCCAAAGACACACAGCGAGCGGGCGCCATTGCCCTGCGGCAAATCACCGAAGACCTGGTCGTAGGTCCGGTTTTCCTTGATGATATAGACCACATGCTCAAACACCGAGGGATCCCCGAGCCGCACGGGAACGGGGACTGCCTGGCCGGGCGACGCGGATTTATCCCAGGCGCGCAGGATTTCCGGCACCCGGGCCTCGCGCTGGACTTGCTGCGTCCAGGCCGCCAGGCGTTTCGCGGAGGGGAGATCCACCTTGCTGACGGTCCCCAGGTGTTTATGGCTGTTCCAGCCCTCCTTGCCCGGGGTGGGGTTCCGGGAGCCGAAGCCCTTGATGTTGGCGATGAACAGCTGGCTGCCACGGTTGAGCACCGCCCCGGGATACCAGGCCGCGGGGATGAAGCCCTGGACCCGGGCGGGAGCCGGGCCTTGCACCTCCACGACGGCCACCGCGTTGTTCCCCCCCAGGGCCACGAACAGCCGGGTCCCATCCTGGCTCAGCGCCAGCGCGTTGGGGGCGCTGCCGAACGGCAGCGCGGGATCGGGCCGGACGATGAGCGTCTCCAAAACCTGCTGCGTGGCCAGGCCGATGACGCTGATCGAATCGGAATTGGCGTTGGCCACGAACAACGTTTGCTGGTCGGCGCTGAATTCCAGGGCGCAGGGATGCAAGCCGGTGGTGATTTGTGCGGTTTCCCGGTTTTGCTCAAGGTCCACCACCGAGACGGTGCCGCTGGCGGCCACGCCGCGCTCGTCCACCAAGGTGCTGGTTCCGGAAGACAAGGCGGTTCGTTCACCCTTCCGGGGATGGCGTCCGCCCCAATTCGAGACATAGGCCACCTTGTCGGAGCGGGCCAGCGCCACCTCGTAGGGCGCCACCCCCACCGGTATTTCCCGCAGCATTTTTCCCGCCGCCAGGTCCACCACCGCCAGGCTGTTATTCCGGGAAAGGCACACCAGGGCCCACGATTCGTCGCTGGCAAGGGCGATCCCGGAGGGGTGGGAATAGCCTTTGCCGCCGGGGCCGGGCAGCCCGATCTTGCGCCCCAGGCTCATCACCCCGGCCGCCGATATCCGGACCTCCCAGAGCACGCTTTGGGAGGTGGAGGCATAAAGCCGCGTGCCGTCGCGGGTGAGCGCCAGGCCATGCGTCGAGGGGCCTTCAGCCAGCTTCAGTTCCTGGCGCACCTTCCACGTGGCCACCTCCAGGGCGAGCAGCCCGCGATTGTCCTTCACATACAGCCAGCGTCCGTCTGGCGAAAGCGCCAGGTCCACCGGCCGGCCGCCGAACTGAACCGATTTCCCGGCGGGATGCAGCAATTGGTGGGTGGGTGTCAGGTGGCCGCCCGCGGGCAGGGGCCCGACGTTTTGGGCGGCCGGCAGCTGGCTGGCCTGGAGCCAGGTGGTGATTCCCAGCAGCCAGCCCAATCCTCGCCGCAGCGGGGCCGTTTTTGCGCGATCAACTTGTTTCATAAATCAAAACTAAAAGCCTGTGAAAAACCGCTGCCGGTTTTATCACAGGCCCTTGAACCGAAGGGTCCGGCGGATTGGCCGGATCAGCCTTGCTTCGCCTCGGGCTTGGCCTCTTCCTGGTAGCGGAAGAACACGGCAAACAAGGCCATGATCACCAGGGCGCCCAGGGCCGGGATCAGCCAGATTTTGGTCCACTGGCTCATCGGCTTGGACAAGGTGTCGAGCGCTTGCACCCCCATTTTGCCGCCGGGCTTATACTGGGTTCCCTCCGTCACGTAGGTTTCCACCACCGCGGCCGGCTTGGCCGCGGGGCCGCTGGCGGCCGGGAGGCTCACTTCCACCGCCTTGGGATCGGCCGGCTTTTGCGTCGCCGCCGTCAGCTTGTCGTCCGCCCGGGAGATCCAGATCTTCGCGGGAGCGTTGTTGGTGGGCACCAGGTAAACCACCTGCCCCAGGACCGGTTTGCCTTCGGCATCCCATTTGGCGTAATTGCCGGCGCTCCAGGCCTCGGCGCTCAGCTGCTGATAATGGTCCGCGCCGGTGTTGGGGAAGGTGTAGTTCTGCACCACCCAGCCGGAGAGCGAGGCGCCCACGAACATGCCCGCGCCCAAGGTGACAAAGGCGATGAACCCCTGGGCTTTGGCCCGGATGGTGGCAGGCGCCTTCTTGTCCACGTAAATATAGGAGGTCACGAAGAAGAAATCGTAGCAGATGCCATGCAGGAAAATGCCGGCATAGATGAGGATCGCGCTGAACGGTATGGCCGGATTATCGCCCAGCAGGAACAGGAAATACCGGGCGGACCAGGCGAACATGCCGAACAGCAGCATCCATTTGACCCCCAGCCGGGCAAAGAACCAGGGCATGACCAGCATGAAGAAGATTTCCGAGCCTTGTCCGATCGACATTTTGGCGGGGATATAGGAGATGGACTGCTCGGCGAGGTAAACCGGCACGAAGCTGAAATAGAACGTCAGCGGCACACAAATGAGGAAGGCCGCCAGGATGAAGATGGCAAAGGAAGGCTCTTTGAGCAACTGCAGGGCGTCCAGGCCCAGGATGTCCTTGGCGCTGACGGCCTGGCCTTTGGCTTTGGGCGGCGTGTGCGGCAGCAGGAAGCAATAGAGGCCCATGGCGAGCGACATGCCCGCGCCGATCAGGAACGGCTTGGGAGTGGTGTTGGCGGTTTCACCCAGCAGGAAGCTGATCGTCAGCCCGGCGACGATCCAGCTGATCGTCCCCATCACCCGGATGCTCGGGAATTCCTTGCCCGGATCCTTCATCTGGTGGAACGAAAGGGAATTGGTAAGGGCCAGCGTGGGCATGTAGCACAGCGTATGGGCGATGAGCAGCGGATAAAACATCTCGAAGGTCTTCACCTGCGAGGCCGCATACAGCAGCAGCCCGCCCAGCAAATGCAGCACCCCGAGGATTTTTTCCGTGGCGAAAAACCGGTCCGCCACCATCCCGACGAAAAACGGCGAAATCATGGCCGCCAGGGCCGTGGCATTATAAGCCATGCCGATCTGGGTGGGGGTGAAATGCAGCACTCCCCCCAGGTAGGGCCCCATGGTGACATACCAGGAGCTCCAGATAAAGTACTCCAGAAACATCATCACCGACAACTGCAAGCGAACCGTCGTATTCATTGTTCAAGGTCGTGGATTGTTAATTATTGGGGCGCACCCTAAATCATGAAGCCGGCCATGGCAAGCCTTGTTTGGTGGCCGGTTTTGCTCGCACCGCGACAGCCTTGTTTGGTGGCCACCTGCCCGGCCGGTGCGGGACCAGCCGGGATGGCGGCGGGATTTCCCGGGCCACGCGGGATCACGGCGCCGCTGGAAAAGGTTTGTTCAACCGCCCCGGTTTGTGGTAGCAAGACCCGATGGTCAAACGACAAGCGGTTATGCCTGAACCTCCAAGCGGAGCGGTTTTCCCGCCGCGGAAGCCGGCCGGCCTTCCCAAACCGGCGGGCGGGCGGGATTGGCTCCGGCTGGGCGGCCTGGTATTGGCCCTGGCGGCCGGCGGCGCAGCGGCGGTGGGCGCGGAGATCCCCAGCCTGGGCCAGGCCCGGCAACTCCTGGCTCAAGACCAGCCAGCCCAGGCGGAAAACGTGATTTCCCAGCTGCGCCAGCAAAATCCCGGTGATCCCTGGCTGGCCTACGATACGGGCGTGGCGGCTTATGCCGCGCGGGATTTCACCCGGGCGGATCGGATCTGGCAGGAGCTGGCCGGGCGTGAATTGCCCAAATCCCTGCGGGACAAGGTGTGGATGCAGATCGGCAATTCCTCCTTCCGGCTGGGCGAGCAGGTGGCGGGAACCGCGCCGGAAAAGGCCCTGCCACCGTGGGAACAAAGCCGGGAGGCCTATCGCGTGGCGCTGGTTTCCCCGGCCAAAGACCCCCTGGCTTTGCACAACCTCAAGGTGGTGGAAACCAGGCTGGCCCACCTGCACTCCCTCCTGGCCCAAAGGCTGGTCCAGGAAGCGCAGAAACAGGCGCTCCGGCCGGCCATCAGCAAGCTCCAGGCCGCGCTGGACCACCAGCGCACCGCGCGCGATCTCGATCCGCAAAACAGCGAATATGCCCGGGAAACCCGGGCCACCGAAACCCAGCTGGCGGGCAAATTCACCGAAAAAGCCCGCCAGGAGGAGCAGAAGACCGACAAAACCGTGAACAGCCCCAGCACCTCGGAATGGGAGCGGGAACAAGCCATCGAAAACCTGGGGGTGGCGCTGGCGGATTTCCGGGAGGCCCGCCAGCTCGACGCGCACAACGACGAGGCCCGCCAGGGCGAACCGCGCGTGGAGAAAAAGCTCGCCCGGCTGCTCGCCCAGGCCGGGCGCGAACATCAGCAGGAGGCCCAATACCAGGCCTCGTTCGAGCCGGAAAAGGCGGTGGAAAATTACGAAAAGGCCCTCGATAAATTCGGCGAAGCCCTGCAGCACGACCGCGCCAACCGGGAGGCCCGGACGGGCGAGCGGGAGGTCAAGGAAGCCCTCGAAAAGCTGCATTTGAAGGAAGGGGATTTCCTGGCCGATGCCGGCAAAAAGGATGCCCCCCGCCAGCCCGCCCGGGCGGCTGAGGAAATGATGAATGCGCTGGATCATTTCCAGGAGGCCCGCCGGCTGAATCCGGAAAACCCGGAAACCCCGCCCAAAATCGAGGATCTGGAAAAACGCCTGCCACCGCTGCTCAACCAGTTGGGCAAGCAGGAACAGGCCAAGGCTGAAAAAGCCGAAGGGAAATCGGAGGAGGAGGCCGTGGCCCACCTGGAAAAAGCCTCCTCCAGCTTCGACAAATCGCAGCAATTAAAGCCCGGCGACCAGGAATCCAAGCAGGGCCAGGAGCAGGTGCAAAAAGACCTTGCCCGCCTGCGCGAACGCCTGGCCAAGCCCAAGGATTCCCCGCCGGCCAAACCCTCCCGCCAGCCCTCCAAAGAGGATTCCCTGCGGAATTTCCAATCCCTCCTGGCGGTGGTGAAGGATCCCGAAAGACAGCGCGAATACGAGCAGGACCGCCGGGGGCAGACGCGCAAATACACCCCGGACCAGGACCGGATCCACAAAAACTGGTAAACAGCCTTCACCCTGGCCTTCCACTCTGGGAGGGGAGGGCATACGTCCGGGGCCGGAAGGTTCAGCGCGGATGCCAGGCGCCATGGTAGCGTGATCCGGGCGCCGGATCATTCGTCGGTCCCTGTGATGCGCAAATCCTGGGTGGCGGATCATGGGCCCATGGGACCCGCTTTGGCATTCGCCGGTTCCCGATCCGCCTCGCGGCTTGAACCCCGGGGCGATGGGCGTATGCTCGCGCGCATGAAAGTGAACCCACTGGCGGTTTTGCGGACCAATTTCCTCACCGGGCTCGCCCTCGTCCTGCCGGCCATCATCTCCATCGCCGTGGTGGCCTGGCTGTTCGGCACCATCTCGAACATCACCGACAAAATCCTGTTCGTGGTGCCGGGCGCCTGGAAGTATGCGGATGGCGTCCACGGCGACATCCGCTGGTATTGGAGCCTGGCGGCGCTGGTCTTCGCCGGCGGGCTCATCGCCCTGGCGGGTCAGCTGACCCGGCATTATCTGGGCAACAAACTCATCCGGACGGCCGAGGGACTGCTGCTGCGCGTGCCGCTGCTCAACAAGATTTACAGCACGGTGAAGCAGGTCAAGGATGCCTTCGCCGGCCACCAGTCCTCTTTCCAGCAGACCGTGCTGGTGGAGTTCCCCCGCGCCGGGATGTATTCCCTGGGCTTCATCACCAGCGAGCCGCGCCACGAGCTGTGGGCCAAAACGCCGCCGTCCCTTTGGAGCGTTTTCATCCCCACGACTCCCAACCCCACTTCCGGCTTTCTCGTGTTCGTTCCGGAAGACCAGCTGATCCGCCTGGATTTATCCGTGGCCGAGGCCATCAAGAGCATCATCAGCCTCGGCTCGCTGTCGCCCGACACCACCCTGAAGATCCCGCCCCAGCCGCGCGTCTGAGCGCGCCGCCTGCCGTGGCCTGCTGCCCTGCTCGTTCCGGGGCGGGGGAATACACGTTGGGAGTGAGGCGGATCGCGGGGGCCAGGCGCCATGCCCCCGACGCGACCGCGGCGGATCCCCCCGCCCCGCTGGCGGGGAAAGGGCGGGGTGGGGAGGGCATCCTGCCGTTCCGGCGTTCCTCCCATCCTGGCCGGGCATGGCCGCGTTTGGGAGCCGGAAGGGGGGGCCTGCCACGCTCAAAAACGCGGCCGCTGATGCTTCCCAAAAGTGAGCATCATTCTTAGGTTCAGGCCAGGGCGGCGGCGGGGATTAGAATCAGCTTTATTTGATTGAAAACGGCAGCGGCCCAAGCTATGATTATCCTCGAAATGTGCAATGCCCAGCCGCGCTCTGGCCGGCGGCGGCCCTTAAACAAGGGTGGGGGCATCCCAGGCCTGTCTATTTGCGGAAAACGAAGGGGCAACGGAATGGCACCGTGCGTAGGTCTGGCCGGGAAAAATCATCGGGCCAGGCCGGTTGGGGAATCGAGTCTATTTTAAATCATATGGAGAAGAATTCGACCGACGAGCCGACCGCAGGCAGGCTGCGCATCCTGGCTGAGGAACACCTGCAGCAGGTGGCCCATCCGGCTCCGCCGCCCGCCCGCACCGAGATGGAGGTGCGGCGGTTGGTACACGAGCTGGAAGTCCACCAGGAAGAGCTGAAGCTGCAGAACGAGGAGTTGGTGCGCGCCAAGGCGGAGACCGAGGCGGCCCTGGAGAAATACAGCGAGCTATACGATTTCTCCCCGGCCGGCTATTTCACCCTCTCGCCGGATGGCATCATCCTGCTGGCGAACCTCACCGGCGCCCGGATGCTGGGCGTGGACCGCGGCAGCCTGCGCAACCGGCGGTTCCGCTCTTTCGTGGCCCCCGCCGAGCAGCGGATCTTCGAGGCCTTCCTCAAACAGGTATTCCTGGCCGAGGTGAGGCAGGAGTGTGAGGCCACCCTGGTGGCGGAGGACCACCTCCGGCGGGTGGTGGAGTTGCATGCCACGCCTTCCCCCGGCGGGCGGGAGTGCCTGGCGGTGGCGGTGGATATCACCGGGCGCAAGCAGGCCGAGGCGGCGCTGCGGGTCTGCGAGGCGGATTACCGGGAGATCTTCAACGCCACGAGCGAGGCGTTCTTTATCATGGATGGGGCCACGGGCGAAGTGGTCGAAGCCAACCACGCCGCGGTGGCCATGTATGGGTTTGCCACCCGGGCGGACCTGCTCGGCCATACCTTCCTGGATCTGCACGCCGATCCTGCCGCCGCCGCGGGCACAGTCGCGGCACACCTCCACCTGGCCCAGGCGGGCACCCCGCAGGTGTTCGAGTGCCTGGCCCGCCAGCCCCAGAGCCGGGGCGGCCAGCTCTGGGTGGAAGCTTCCCTGCACACCACCGCCATCGGGGGGGGCGGGAGCATCCTGGCCGTGGTGCGGGATATCGCCCTGCGCAAGCAGGCGGAGGAGGACCGGCTCATCCTGGGCAAGCTGGAATCGCTGGGCATCCTGGCCGGCGGCATCGCGCACGATTTCAACAACCTGCTGGCGGGCATCCTGCTGGAGGTCCACATGGCCAAAATGGGGACGGGGTTGAGTGCGGAGGCGGGCCTGCACCTGGATTATGTGAAACAAGCCGTGCTGCAGGCCAAAAGCCTGACCAGCCAGTTCATCACCTTTGCCAAGGGCGGAGCGCCCCAGCGCAAGCCAGCCTCCCTGGCCACCATCGTCCAGCAATCCGCCAACCTGGCTCTCAGCGGCTCCACGGTGCGGTGCGATTTTTCGCCCCCGGCCGGCCTGTGGCCCGCGGAGGTGGATGACGGGCAGATGGGCCAGGTGTTCCGGAACCTGATCCTCAACGCCCGGGAGGCCATGCCCGGGGGGGGGATCATCACCATCACCGCCGAAAACCTGGAGCTGGCCAAGGACTCCGTCCCCGCCCTGCCGCCGGGCGATTATGTGCGGATCACCGTGGCCGACCAGGGTCCGGGCATCCCGCCGGGGGTCCTGCCCCGGATTTTCGACCCCTATTTCTCCACCAAGGACCGGGGCGCCCAGAAAGGGATGGGGCTGGGGCTCACCATCTGCCACGCCGTGGTGCACAAGCACGGGGGGGCGATCACGGTGGAATCGGCCCCGGGTGCAGGCGCCACGTTCCGGATCTGCCTGCCCGCCTGCCGGGCCGCCGTGGCGCCGCTCACACCGCCGGCGCCGCTCCACCCGCCCGCCCCCTCCGACCCCGGAGCGCTCCGAAGCAAAGGCCGTGTCCTGCTGATGGAAGACGAGGATAAATTGCGGGCCAGCCTCGGCAAAGCGCTGGCCTTCCTCGGCTTCGAGGCGGAGTTGGTGGCGGAGGGCCGGACGGCGATCGAGCGGTTCCAGGCGGCGCTCGCCCAGGGGCGCCCGTTCTCCATGGTGATCCTGGATCTGACCGTGCGCGGCGGCGTGGGTGGCCTGGAGGCCCTCCGCGAGCTGCGGGCGCTGGACGCCGGCGTGAAGGCGGTGGTGATCAGCGGCTACCACGACGATCCCGTGCTCCGCCATCCCCAGCAGCATGGCTTCCAGGCCGGCCTGGCCAAGCCATTCGACCTGCACCAGTTCCGGGACGTCCTGACCTCGGTGACCTCCGGGACCGCCTGCTCCCGGCTGGATATCCGGGTGGACGATTAGATTTGAACTTTGGCCGCCCGCCGGGCAGGATGCGCCGCTGGCGGAGGCAACCATCCGCCCGTTTGAATTATGAAAAAAGCACCAAAATCCGGGAGTCCGGAACGCCAGCCAAAAAAATCCGCCCCGTCCAAGGCCCCCTCCAAGCCGGCGGCCAGGCCATCCGCGGGGGGCGGGGAGGAGAAGCCCGCGCCCATCTGCATCGTGGGCATCGGGGCCTCCGCCGGCGGGTTGGAGGCTCTGGAGCAGTTCCTCAGCCGCATCCCGCTGGGCAGCAACCTGGCCTTGGTGGTGATCCAGCACCTCGATCCCACCCACCAGGGCATCATGCCCGAGCTGCTCCAGCGCGTCACGCGGCTGAAGGTGGCGCAGGCCAAGGACTGCACCCCGGTCCGGCCGGACTGCGTCTATGTGATCCCGGCCAACAAGGACATGTCCATCCTCAACGGCTGCCTGCACCTGCTGGAGCCGCTGGAGCGCCGGGGGATGCGCCTGCCGGTCGATTTCTTCTTCCGCTCCCTGGCCGAGGACCAGCGGGAGCTGGGCACGGGGGTGATCCTCTCGGGAATGGGCACGGACGGCACGCTGGGGGTGCGGGCCATCAAGGAGAAGGGGGGGTTGGTGATGGTCCAGGATCCGGCCTCGGCCAAATTCGATGGCATGCCCCGCAGCGCCATCGGGACGGGGTTGGTGGACCTGGTGGCCCCGGCCACCGAGCTGCCCAGCAAGCTGCTGGCCTACCACCGCCGCGCGGGGGCGCCCGCCAAAACGGAGCTGGTGCTGGCCGAGAAGGAGCAGAACTGCCTGGAGAAGGTACTCATCCTGCTCCGCTCCCACACGGGCAACGACTTTTCGCAATACAAGAAGACCACCCTCTACCGGCGGATCGAGCGGCGGATGGGCATCCACCAGATCGCCAAGATCGCCAACTACGTCCGCTATGCCCAGGAAAACCCCCAGGAGCTGGGCCTCCTCTTCAAGGAGTTGCTCATCGGCGTCACCAACTTTTTCCGCGATCCGGAAATCTGGAACCTGCTGCGGGACGAGGCGCTGTCCGCGCTGATCGCCAGCCGGCCACCGGGGCAGATGCTGCGGGCCTGGGTGCCCGGTTGCTCCACGGGCGAGGAGGCCTATTCCCTGGCCATCGTCTTCAAGGAGGCTCTCGAGTCCGTCAAGCCCAAAAGGCCGGTGACACTCCAGATCTTCGCCACCGACCTCGACCGCGATGCGATCGAAAAGGCCCGGCAGGGCGCCTATCCGGGCAACATCGAGGCGGATGTGTCCCCGGAGCGGCTGGCCCGTTTTTTCGTCCGGGATGAGCAGACCTTCCGGGTGGTCAAGGAGGTCCGGGAGATGATCATCTTCGCCCCGCAGAACCTGATCATGGATCCGCCGTTCACCAAGCTGGACGTGCTGTGCTGCCGCAACCTGCTGATCTACCTGAACCTGGAGCTGCAGCAGAAGCTGCTGCCGCTGTTCTACCACAGTCTGCATCCGGGCGGCGTCCTGCTCCTGGGCAACGCGGAGAGCATCGGCGGCTTCGGCAACCTCTTCTCGCCGCTGAACACCAAGGCCAAAATCTTCCAGCGCAACGCGCTCGGCCCGAAAGACCACCTGGTCGAGTTCCCCATCATGTTCGGGGTGCCCATGGCCGGAAGGCCGGAGATTTACGAGGAGCCCAAGCCCCCGGCCAACCTCCAGACGCTGATGGACCAGCTGCTGGTGCAGCGCTATTCCCCGCCGGCCGTCCTGGTCAACAACCAGGGCGACATCCTCTACATCCACGGCCGCACGGGCAGATACCTCGAGCCGGCCGCCGGCAAGGCGAACCTGAACATCTTCGCCATGGCCCGCGAGGGCCTGCGCTTCGAGCTTTCCAGCGCCTTCCAGCAGGCCAGCCGCGACCTGGCCCCGGTAACCCGCCCGAACCTCAAGGTGGGGACCAATGGCGGAACCCAGCTGGTGAACCTCACGGTGGAGCCTTTCGCCAAGCCCGAGCTGCTGCGCGGCACGGTGCTGATCGTCTTCGCGGAGCCTCCCGTGCCGGCCGTGGCGGCCGCCCCGTCCCCGCACGGCGATGGCGCCCGGACGACCCCCGGGGAGAACGCCCGCATCCGCGAGCTGCAGCTGGAGCTGCAGCATGCCCGGGAGGAGCAGCAGAACCTCCGCGAGGAGATGCAGGGCACCAACGAGGAGCTTAAATCCACCAACGAGGAGCTGCAATCCACCAACGAGGAGCTGCAATCCACCAACGAGGAGCTGACCACTTCCAAGGAGGAGCTGCAGTCCATGAACGAGGAGCTCCACACCGTCAACGCCGAGCTGCAGTCCAAGGTGGACGAACTCTCCGCGGCCGGCAACGACATGAAGAACCTGCTCAACAGCAACGACCTGCCCACGGTGTTCCTGGACCAGCAGCTCCAGGTCAAGCGGTTCTCCGACTCCGCCACCAACCTCATCAAGCTGATCCCGGGCGATGTGGGCCGGCCCTTCACCGACCTCACCACCGATCTGACCTGCCCGGACCTGGCCCGGGACGCCCGGGAAGTGCTGCGCTCGCTGCAAAGCGCGGAAAGGCAGTCCGCCACCCGGGATGGGCGCTGGTTCCTCATCCGCCTGAAACCATACTGCACGCAGGACAACCGCATCGACGGCGTGGTGATGACCTTCCGGGATATCACCGGCGTCAAGAAGCTCGAGGAGGAGCTGCAACGGACCCGGGCCCAGTTGCGCGCCGAAACCGCCCGGCGCAAGCAATTGGAAAAGGCGCTGGGGCCGGGCGCCCCGCCGCCGCCGGCGTCCGCAGGCTGAGGCCGCGCCCGGCCCGGGCCGCCTTCAAGCCGTCGTGCGGAACCAGCGGGCGAACCGGGCTATCCCGTCCTCGATCGGGACTTGCGGCTGGTAGCCCAGGCGGGACCGCGCTTTGGCAAGGTCCGCGAAAGTCACCGGCACATCGCCCGGCTGGGGTGGCTGCCAGTCGATCCGGGCCGGGCTGCCCAGCGCCTGCTCCAGCAGTTCCACCAACCGCCGCAAAGGCACGGGCTGCGACCCGCCCAGGTTGAAAATCTCAAAGCCAAACTCGCGCTGCGTGCAGGCCAGGATGCCGGCGATGGTGTCGCTCACATAGGTGTAGTCCCGGCTGGTGGAACCGTCCCCGAACAGCGGGATGGCCCGGCCCGCGCGCATCAGCCGGGCGAATTTGTGGATCGCCAGGTCCGGCCGCTGGCGTGGCCCGTAAACGGTGAAAAACCGGAGCATGGCCACATCCATTCCGTAAACGTGATGATACACATGGCCCAGCGCCTCGCAGGCCAGCTTGCTGGCCGCGTAGGGGGAGATGGGCTGGAAAATGGGGTCGCTTTCCGAAAACGGCACCTTGGCGTTCACCCCGTAAACCGAGGAGGAGGAGGCGATGGTGATTTTGCGGATGCCCCGGCGCCGCGCGGCCTCGAGCAGGTTCACGGTGCCCTCCACGTTCACCCGCTGGTAGAGGGCGGGTTCCTCGAGGCTGGGCCGCACCCCCGCCCGCGCCGCCAGGTGAATTACCTGGTCGAAGCTTTGGCTCCCGAACACCTCCTCCACCCGGGCTGGGTCGGTGATGTCGCCGGGGAGGAAAACGAATGGCTTGCCCAAAGCTTCCAGTTCGTGGAGGTTGCGCTGCTTGAGCGCCGGATCGTAGAAGCTGTTGCAATCGTCCAGCGCCCAAACCCGGTGGCCCGCGCGCAGCAACGCCTCCACCAGGTGTGAGCCAATGAATCCCGCCCCGCCAGTCACCAGCATATTCATGGCGCGAGTGTGGCCTGGCGCCCGGCCCGAAGCCAGCCTTTCCAAACGGAACCTGGCGATCCGGCAACCAGCGCCAGCCTGGAACAGCCAGCGTGGAAGAAAAGAGGAAACTGAAAAAAGAAATGGTGCCGACGGAGGGGGTCGAACCCCCATGCCCTTCCGGGCACTAGATTTTGAGTCTAGCGCGTCTGCCAATTCCGCCACGTCGGCACCCAATTGGCCTGCCCTACCCGGCAGCTTTCAGAAACTCTAAACAAACCCCGGAGCGGGGTCAACTAGGAAAAAAGGTTCGAACCAGAGAAAAAGCCCGTGGCCAGCGGCCAGGCGCTGACTGGGGAAATCCGCCTTGGAACTGGCCAGCGGCGTGGCCACATTATGAATGACCGTCAAGGTGTTTTTCGGTCCAGCGCCCAACGCAGCATGGCTTCGTAGAGGGTCAGCTGGATGTCCAGGATCTGCTCCAGGCTGGCCGGGCAGGCGGTTTCCTCCGCCAGGCCATGTGGGCACTCGAAAGTGAAGGCGGCAGCGCCGGAGATGTGATACAGGGCACTGGCCAGGTTAAAAGGCTCCGGATGCGGCCCCTTTTCCGGCGCGGGCGTGAAAGGCTCGGCGTGCGGCAGGCCACGCTGTTCCAGGAGCGTATAAGTTTCCCGGGCCAGCTGGCGCACGCTTTCCTGAATTTCCAGCGGGACGTAGGCCGGCCGCAGCAAGGCCGGTTTGCTTTCGTGGCTATGCAAAGACACCGCGAGGTCCGGCGCGGTTTCTTTGGCCACCTTCAAGATGGCCCGGGATTCCGGACCCATCGGCTCGAAAAACTCATCATGCATGGGGTTGATCCCCTGGTCATTGAAATAGCAGCCGAGGAAGCCGATGTTTGCGCCGACCATGGGATGCTGGCGTTTGCAGCCGGGCCAATCGCAGAAGGAGTGGTCGCTCCAGGTCCCCTGGCCCCAGAACCGCAGGTCGGCGCCCGCCAGGCCTTGCAGGGCGCCGGGTTGGAAGCGGGCGGTCCCGTCCGGATTCCCCGCCGGAATAATCAGGACCAGGCAGCGCCGCCCCAAGGCGTGCAGGCCGGATTGGTCCCGGCCCCGCAGGTCGCGGCCGGTTTCCATGATCTCGGCCAGGTTCACCAGGCCGGTCAGGGCTTCCACCTCGTGGCCATGCACCGGCCCGAGGAACAGGACCACCGGCTGTTTCCGCGCCGCCGCGTCGCAATAAGCGGCAGGCTCCCGGGCGCCGATGGCGGAATTGAAATTGGCCAGGGCCGGCGGGCGGCTGGAGGAGCCGAATTGGATCAGGTGCAGCGGCCGCCCGCCCGGGGAACGGGCGATGATCCGGATCTCCGGTGTTTTCCAGCGGCTGAGCCGCCCGGACAGATCCTCCATTTTTCCGGCCCAAAAGCGAGGGAGCTGCCGTTGCGGAAGGCGGGCCTGCGCCTCGGCATAGGTCATCCCGGTGCGCGGTGCGGCAGCCAGGCCCACCCCGGCCAGGCAGAGAACCGCCGTGATCCATTTCGCTTGTTTCATTTTTTGTCCTGGGCGTTGTTCAAGGCCATTCCCGGTTTCTCCGGGAATCCCAAAGGGATGCCGCAGCCGCCGGGCGCGGGGGATCATTTTGGGCAAAACCATCGTCATCCGCCACTTTTTCCGCTCCGATCAGAATTCCGGGCGCGTTTCCCGGCCAGCGCAGAAACCGGCGGCGCCATCCCTTCCCTCCCCACCGCAGGCGCCCGGCTCCGGGCCCCATCAATCGGAAGGTTGCTTCTCGAAACCGAGCCTTTCCATGATCTCATAGAAAGTGGGGCGGCTGATGCCGAGTTCGGCGGCGGCGGGGGCGATTTTGCCGTTATTCCGCGCCAGGGCGTGGGAAAGCATCCGGCGGTCCAGTTCTTCCCGTGCTTCCCGGAGCGTGCGGACCTGCCCGGGATTCTCCTGCGGCGCCAATTCCAGATCGGCCGGCGTCAAGGCTTTGCCATCGGCCATGATCACCGCGCGTTTGACCCGGTTTTCCAGTTCGCGGACATTCCCCGGCCAGCCATATTCGCCGAGGGCCACCAGGGCCGGGCGGCTGAAGTGGCAGCCAATTTTGTGCTCTTTTTCAGCGAACCGCTTCAGAAATGCCTTGGCCAGCAGGATGATGTCGTTGGGGCGCTCCCGCAGGGCCGGCATCTTGATGGTGATGACGGCCAGGCGGTAGAACAAGTCCTCGCGGAATTTGCCTTCCGCGGTCGCCTGGCCCAAGTCCACATTGGTGGCGGCAACCACCCGGGCATCGACCGTGATGGTTTTGCGGCCGCCGACCCGCTCGATGGTCGATTCCTGAAGGAAACGGAGCAGTTTGGCCTGGAGTGGCAGGGGCAGATCCCCAATTTCATCCAGGAACAGGGTTCCCTCATGGGCGGCTTCGATGCGGCCCGGTCGCTGGGCGTGGGCCCCGGTGAAGGCGCCTTTCTCGTGGCCGAAAAGCTCGCTTTCCAGGAGCGCCTCCGGAATGGCGGCGCAGTTGATGGTGACCAGGGGGGCGTTTTTGCGCGGGCTCAGGCTGTGGATGGCGCGGGAAGTCATTTCCTTGCCCGTGCCGCTCTCGCCCAGGATCAATACCGGGGCGGAGGAGGGGGCCACTTTCCTGACTTTGGCGATGACTTCCTGCATGGGGGCGCTGGTGCCCAGCAGCCCGATGGCGGACTCGTCGCTGGCCGCCTGCCGGGCTTGCAGGGTGCGGAATTCGCGCTCGATCTGGGCCACGTAAAAGGCGCGTTTCAGGATGATCTTCAGCTCGGCGATTTCCACCGGTTTGCACATGAAATCGTAAGCGCCCTGCCCGATGGCGGCCAGGGCGTTGGGCCGGTCCGCCTGCCCGGAGGCAATGACGACCTTGGTGGCGGCTTCGAGGGCGAGGATTTCCGCCAAAGTGTTGAGTCCCTCGGAATTATCGGCTATGGCGGGCGGCAAACCCAGGTCCAGCAGCACCACCAAGGGGCGTTGTTCCGCGAAACACTTGACGGCGGAAGCGCGGTCTTCAGCCAGGAACACCTGGTAATCACCAGCCAGCGCCCATTTCATCTGGGAACGGATGTCCTCGGCATCTTCTACAATCAACAGAGCCGGTTTCATAAAAGCCAGATAATGGATATGTGATATAGATCGATCACCAAAAACCAAAAATAACTTCAATAAACAGCCATCCGGGACGGCCGTTGGGTCCAGCAGCAACAGCATGTAAAAACCCCACCTGGCCCGGGATTCCCGGGGGTAGGATGCCGCTTGCCGGGGCCACCACTGGGGATGCCTGCCGCACCCGAGTTGGCTGGCCTACACTGGCTAGAATGACATCCGCGGCAGCGGCGGGCAACCAAATTGCTTCCCCTGTGCGCTAAACACTCAGCCAAGTATAAATGACCGGGGAGACATACGCCATTTTACTTTTTTGAAGCCCGACGGGTTCCAAATGTACTGGGCGCAATGTACCTGGTGGTGGATATGGCTCGGCGCCGGCTCGGCCGCCGCTGGCTTATCCGGGCGTTGGATGCCGGGGCCGGCGGGCGCTTGGGCAGGCGGATCACACCAGCCATTCCGAGCCGTTGGGGAAGACCGTCCGGTGCTGGAACTGGCCGGTGGCCAGTTCAATTTCGATGAGCTTGGCCCCCTTGGCCGCATATTCCTCCCCGAAGCTGGCCCGGCCGGTGGCGCGGCTCATCACGAGCTCCGGGCCGTTGGTTTTGAGGGTGTAATCATTCACATGGCAGTGCCCGCAATAGCCGGCCCGAATGGTTTGGCTGGCGGCCAGGGTGGCATACGCCTGGGGGTGGGTCTGCAGGGGGTCCACGTGGGATAATTTGAGCCCGCGGAAATTGGCGCCGGCAATCCGGCTTTCGTAATCCGGGAGGGGGAGGTGGAAAAAGGCGAAAGCGGGCAGCGGCCCCGGCCGGGTGGCTTGCAGGCGGCTGGTGGCCGACCGCAGCCAGCCCAGGGAAAATGCACCCAGGCCGGTGGCGCCGCTGTTGAGCAGGAACAGGTCGCCGCGGGCGGCCAGGCTCCCGCCCGGGCGGGCGGTGCGGATTTCGATCCGGTAGTGGCCGTGGGCCTGGCCACCGCGGTAAAGGGAATGGGGCGCGCTTTCCAATAAGTCGTGGCCCCGCTGGTAATCATCCAGCTGGTCGTGGTTGCCCCAGCAAAAGGCCCAGGGCACACCCCAGCCGGAAGCGTTTTTGATGAACAGCTCCAGGCCCCGCCGGCCCGCTCCCTCCAGGTTGGAGTGCCAGGCATCCCCCGTGACCACCACCAAGTCCGGCCGGTGCCGCGCCAGCTGCTGGCGGCAATCGCTGAAGGTGGCGGCGTCCAGTTCCTCGGTTTTCTGCTGCAGGTGAAGATCGGTGAACTGCAGTATTTTGCAGTACAAGGAGGAGGCCGGGACCAATTCCACGGGTGGCTGCCGGGCGGGATCCGCCACGCGCTGGCTGGCGCCAATGGCGGGCGGGATGGCGGTTTCGTCCCCGGTTTCCAGCGGGCCGGCGGCGAGCCGCCGGGGAATGGTTTGGGAGGCGAGCCAGGCTCCGGGCAGGATGGTCAAAAAACGACGGCGTGTCAGCATCGGCAACCATTGAAGCGGAGCCTGCGCCCGGGAGCAATGATTAGTTGGCGCACCGCCTCCTGGCACCTGGTGGCGGCCGGGCGGCGGCCGGGCAGCGGACCCTCCCGGGCCAGGAATTCGGTGGCCCGGCAACCCAACGACGGTATTGCGCCAGGCGGGCGCCTCTGGTCTATTATGCGGGCATGATGAAACGATCCCGGTCCCTGAATCCGCCGCTGGCCGCCGCGCTGGCCTGGGCCATTGGTGCGAGCGCCGCCGGCCCGGTTTCCCTGCGGCAACAGCTGAAGGAAACGCCCTTCAAAATCGCCTACGAAAGTTATGTGGACGGCAATTGGGAAATCTTTTCCATGAACGCCGATGGCTCGCAGCCGGTGAACCTGACCGGGACGCCGGGCATCCATGAGCACTTCCCGCAGGTGGCGGCGGGCGGCGGGCAGATCTGCTACGTGGCGGACGAGGGGGAGGGCCGCGACACGGTGCGCAGCCTGTGGGTCATGGACCATGACGGCCGGCACCGCAAAAAGCTGGTGGACCACGCCCGCGAGCCGTTTTGGAGCCCGGATGGCAAAACCATCGGGTTCCTGCCCCAGGAATATCCGAAGTTCAACGTGATCGATTACTACACCAAGGGCATGAGCTTTTACGACCTGGCCACGGGCCAAACCACGCCGCACCCGAACAGCGCCCGGCTGCATCACCTTTACAACCCGTGCTTCGCGCCCAACGGCCAGTGGATCGCCGCCACGGTGCACGCGGGGATGGGCTTCGGGCACGCGATCCTGCTGATCGAGGCCCGGGGCAGCCGGATCGTCAACCTGCCCCGGCTCACCGGCTGCCGGCCCTGCATCAGCCCGGATGGCCGGCACATCGCCTGGGGCATGACCGACAATGAACTCGGCGTGGCGGAGCTGGACCTGGCGGCGGAAAACCCCGTCACCGGCCAGCCCCGGGTGGCCGTCCAGGACAAACACCTGCAAACCTACCATATCGACTGGTCGCCCGATGGCCGCTACCTTTGCTTCAGCCGGGGGCCGGAGGGGAAAGGCGACCCCACCAAACCCGGCACCTTCGGGGCGGATTACGCGCCCATCATGGGCGTTTACGCTCCCGGGTGGAACATCGGGGTGGTGCGGGCGGACCACGCGGGGCCGGTGGATTTGGAGTCGGCCGGGTCGGCCGATTTGGTGATGCTGACCACCAACGGCTTGAGCAATAAGGAGCCGGCCTGGTTCCGGCCGCCGGCCGCCAAAAATTAGGATCCCCCGCGTATGAAGACCTGCCTGTTCGCCGCCCTGCTCGTGGCGGTTTCCCAAATTTCCCCGGCGCCGGGCGCGGTTCCGGAGGAGCCGGGCGGCTGGGCGGTGAAGCCCGCCGTGCCGGGCGCCTTGCAGCTGTTCCCGCCGGGGGCGGTGCGGCTGCTGGACGGCCCGTTCAAAACGATGCAGGAGGTGGACCAGGCGTATCTGCTGCGCCTGGAGCCGGACCGCCTGCTGGCCCAATTCCGCGTGGAGGCCGGCCTGGAGCCGAAGGCCAAACCCTACGGGGGCTGGGAATCCCCCGCCCAGCCGGGCAAGACGTGGTCCCTGGCGGGCCACAGCCTCGGCCATTATCTCAGCGCCTTGAGCCTGATGCACCGGGTGACGGGCGACCAGCGCCTGCGGGAGCGCGTGGCCTATATTACCGGGGAATTGCAGCTGTGCCAGGAGCGGCGCGGGGATGGCTCGCTGGTGGCGTTCCCCTATGCGCGGGAGCTGGCGGCGGACATCCGCGCCGGACGGGTGGAGACCGTCGATAAATACTGGGCGCCATTCTACACCATCCACAAGGAACTGGCGGGGCTGCGCGATGCCTGGCTCGGGTGCGGTGACCGCCCCGCCCGCGAGGTGCTGGTGCGCCTGGCCGCCTGGTGCGGCTCGCTGGTGAGGGACCTGCCGGACGAACGGCGCGAGCGGTTGCTGGACATGGAGCACGGCGGGATGGCGGAGGTGCTGGCGGATGTGTACGCCATCACGGGCGAAACGCAATTCCTGGATGCCGCCCGCCGCTTCTCCCACCGGGCCTTGCTGGATCCGCTGGCGGATGGGCGGGACATCCTCACCGGGAAACACGCGAACACGCAGGTCCCCAAATTCACCGGCTTCCAGCGCATCCACGAGCTGACGGGCGAAGCCCGGCCCGGCGCGGCGGCGGCGTTTTTCTGGAAAACCGTGGTGGCGAACCGCACCTGGGTGAATGGCGGGAACAGCCTGCACGAACATTTCCCGGACCCGAAGGAAATGGCGGAGCAGATCACCCACGATGGCGGCCCGGAAACGTGCAACACGTATAACATGCTCCGGCTCACGGCGGCGCTCCACCGGGAACGGCCGGACCCGGCCTATCTTGATTTCTACGAGAACGCCCTGTTCAACCACCTCCTCCCCTCGCAGGCGCCGCTGGCGGGGGCGGGCGCCTTTGTGTATTACACCCCCCTGCGCCCGGAATTCGCCCGCAGCTACGGCACCGATTTCCGCTCCTTCTGGTGCTGCACCGGCACCGGCATGGAGAACCCGGCGCGCTACGGCGAGCTGATTTACGCCCACGACCAATCCTCCCTGTCGGTGAACCTGTTCCTGGCCTCCGAGCTGAGCTGGCCGGAGCGGGGGCTGGGCCTGCGCCAGGAAACCCGCTTCCCGGATGAGGCCGCCACCACCCTGGTGATCACCGCGGCGCCGGCCGGCCCGCTGACGCTGCGCCTCCGGCATCCGGCCTGGCTCGCCGCGGCTTGGGAACTGCAGCTGAACGGCGAGCCGGTGGCGGCCGCCACCCAGCCCGGGGGGTTCGCCGCCATCACCCGCACCTGGCGCGCCGGCGACCGGCTGCGGGCCGGGCTGCCGATGCGGCTGCGGGTGGTGCGCCAGCCGCAAAGCCCGGGGTGGGTTTCCTTGTTCCACGGCCCCATCCTGCTGGCGGGCGAGCTGGGCAGCGAGGGGCTGGAGCAGGCGGACTTCATCGGCGGCTACACCCCCGCCAAGGCGCTGATGCCGCTGGCCCGGGCGCCGATGATCGTGGCCGGGGACGAGGCGGAGATCCTCTCCCATATCGCGCCCGAGCCGGGCCGTGAAGGGGTGTTCCGCACGGCCGGGCTGGTCCAGCCGCGCGACGTGACGCTGGCGCCGTTTTTCCGGGTCCACTTCCAGCGCTACGCCATTTACTGGCCGGTCGGCAGCCTGGCTCAATGGCAGGCGCGCCAGCGCCAATTGGCCGAGGCCGGGCGCCGGGAGCAGGAGCTGGAGGCGCGCACCACCGACCGCGTGCGGCTGGGGGAACAGCAGCCGGAAATCGACCACAACCTCCGCTCCGAGCGCTCCCAGGCCGGCCGCGGGACGCAGGGCCGGCGCTGGCGCGACGCCCGCGACGGCGGGTGGTTCAGCTGCGAGCTGGCGCTGCCGCCCAAGGCCGCTGCCGCGGCGGTGCGGGCCTTATACTGGGGTGGGGACGACGGCCGGGAGTTCGACCTGCTGGTGGACGGCGCCCGGGTGGCGACGCCGAAGCTGTCGGGCGGGCGCGACGACTACCAGGGCGCCGAATATCCCCTCCCCGCGGCCCTGCTGGCGGGCAAGGAGAAAGTGACCGTCCGGTTTCAGGCTCGCCCCGGCCAAAGCGCCGGCCCGGTCTATGAAGTGCGGATGGTCACCGGCCGCCAGCCCGGTGAAAAGGTGGATCCCTAAACCCTGAACCGCAATCGGTTATTCCGAGCCATGAGACGATTTGGATTCAAGCCCTTGCCGGCCGCCAGGCGCCACCGGCCCCACCGCCTGGCCCGACTTTCCGCCCCGCTCCTGGCGCTGCTGCTGGTGGCGGGAGCCAGGGGCGCCGGGGCGGAGGCCCCGGGCAGTGCCGGCCCGCGGGATTACACGGTATTTATCCTGTCCGACACGCACCTCGGCTTGGAGAACCTCAAGGCCTGCCCGGTGGTCACCCCGGAGGACACCCTGGCCAAGGCCAGGGCCGGGCTCGACACCTGGCGCGCCCTGGTGGGGCGGCCTTATCCCCGGCGGCCGGAATGGGCCGGATGGGACCTGGCCACCGTGGCCCGGCCCGCCGCCCTGTTCATCCTGGGCGATCTGGTGGATGGCCATCCGGACCCCGCCCGGCTGCGGGAGCAGTGGCGGGGCTTTGAGGAGGTGTTTCCCGCCGCCGGGATTGCCTTTGGCTCCCACCAGGCGCCGGTCCAGGCCATCGCGGGCAACCACGACGGCGCTGCCCTGGGCGCGCCGAGGCGGGGGCTCGTGGAGCGCAACCGCCGCGCGGCCGCCGCCGGTTGGCTCGCCGCCCTTTCGGCCAACGGGGTGCATTCCGCCTTCCGCCGGGAGGGGGTGCACTGGATTTTCCTGGGCCTCTGCCCGGCCGATGGCACCGATGCGGCGACGCCTTTCAAATATGGGCAGCCGGGGCCGGGGAGCTGGAACGATCCGGAAGGAGCCTTTTCCTTCCTCCGGGATTACCTGGCCCGCCAGGTGGGGGCATCGGGTGAGCCGGTGATCCTGTTGCACCACTATGGCTTCGACGGCTTTTCCTTAAACGATTGGAATTGGTGGACCCCCAGGCAGCGCCGCGCGGTTTACGATTTGATCAAGGATTATAATGTCGTCGCCATTTTCCATGGCCACGACCACCACGCCGCCCATTACCTCTGGCCCGATCCGCAGCGGTCGGCGGAGGATCTCGCCAAAATGTTCCCGGAAGGCGTGCCCGCCCGGCTCCGGCAATACGACATCGTCTCCTGTGGCGCCGCCGGGTGGGTGGTGCGGGTGGCTGGCGCACGGTTGACCGCCGTCCATTTCCGGGGTCCGGATTGGAATGAGGACCGGGCCGTCAGTTTGGTCAAAACCTTGAACCCATGAATCCCCACCCTTTCACCCACCATTTTCCGAAGGACCGAATCCGTTTAAGGGCCGGGCTGGCCGGCTGGGGATGGGCGATGGTCCTGGCCTGGGGCCTGGGCGTGCCAAACCAGTTGAGCGGGGAAGGCCATCCAAACGGGCCCCAGCCCACCCTGGAGGAGGCGGCGGGGAGTTTCCAGGTGGCTGCCGATCCGAAAACCGGCTTCCTCACCAGCCTGCGCCGGGCGGGGGACCCCAGCCGGGTGGAGTTCCTCCGGGCGGGGGCCAGCCTGGGGGCGATCCAATGGCGCGTGCGTGCCCCCGGCGCGGCCTGGCGGGAGGCGGGACCGGGCGCGGCCGGGGTGGAAGCCCGCTCTGCGCTGCGAGGCTGCGGGGACACTCTCCGGTGGGAAATTGCCGTCCAAAACACCTCGGGGGCGCCGCTCGAAATTGGCGACCTCGCGCTGCCGCTGCCGATGAACACCGACTATGTCTGGGACCATGAGGAAACCTTCGTGCGCCGGGTATTCCGGCACGCCCAGATCGCCGGCCATGGCTCGTTCGCCTGCTGGCTCCCGGTGAAGGGCGCCGGCCCGTTCCTGGTGCTGCTGCCGGAGGAGGACGCGCACCTGGAATTCTTCACGGCCACGGGCATGGATTATGCCTTTGGGCGGGAGCAGTTCACGGCGTTCATCCACTCGGCCGCCAGGGCGGAGACGGACCGGGCTGGCACCTGGCGCCAGCCGCGCACGAGCCGGATCCTGCCGCCGGGGGAGGCCGCGCGCTACGCGTTCGCCTTCCGCTGGGCCGATTCCTATGCGGGCGTGCGCGAGCTGCTCTTACAGCACGGGGGCGTGGATGTCCAGGTGGCGCCCGGCATGGTGGTGCCCCGGGATCTGGAGGCCCGGCTGGCCCTGCGCACCCGGCATCCCCTGGACCGGATCGAGCCGGAATTCCCCGGCGCCACCTGGGTGGAGGCGCTGCCCGGCCCGGCGGGCGGCGGGCCGGTCTGGCGGGTGAAATTCGCGCGGCTGGGGGAAAACCGGCTGGTGGTCCATTACGGTGGCGGGCGTTCCCTGCCGCTGGAGTTCTTCGTCACCGAGCCACTGGAGACGCTCATCAAAAAGCGGGCGGCCTTCATCGTCCAGAAACAGCAGCACCGCGATCCGGCGAAATGGTACGACGGCCTCTACAGCCTCTGGGACCGCCGGCAGCCGGCGGGCCGGAACCTCCTCGGGCCGGAGCACACCGGTGGCCAGCATCCCTACGCGGTGAGCGGGTCGGACGATCCCTCCAACAGCAAATGCCTGCTGGTCGCCGAGAAGAACGTGGCCTATCCCGAGGCCGCCGAGGTCGCCTCGCTGGAGTATTTCATCAAGCATTTCGTCTGGGGCCGGCACCAGCGCACCGGGGCGGAGACCCCGTATCCCTACGGGATTTACGGCTCCGACTCCTGGCAGCAAAACCGCTTCTCCGCGCGCGATCCGCTCGCCGGCGGGGTGAGCCGCCCGGGCGGCCCCAGCGCCTGCCGCCTGTGGCGCACTTTTGACTACCCAACCTATTTCGCCCTGTACTATAACCTGTACCGCATCGCCAGGCAGCAGCCCGGCCTGGTGCGGGAGCTGGATGCCGCCGGCTACCTGGAGCGCGCCCGCGGGACGGCCCAGGCCTTCTTCGAGGTGCCGGCCGGCCTCCGCATGGAGGGCGGCTGGAGCTTCACCGGGTGGGTTTACTGGCAGTACACTGTGGGGAATTTCCACGAGAAATACCTGCTCCCGCTCATCGCCGCCCTGGAGACTGAGGGGCGCCCGGACGCGGCCGCCCGCCTGCGCGCCGAATGGGAAAAGAAGGTCAAGTATTTCATCTACGACAGCCCGTGGCCCTTCGCCTCGGAGATGCCCATCGACTCCACCGCTTACGAGTCCACCTACGCCATCGGCAATTATGCCGTCTCCGTCCCGCTCCAGCCGGATGCCAGGCTCTGGCAGGACCGCAATTCGGGGAAGTGGTTTTCGCATCCGGCCATCGACCCGGCCCGGCACCGGGAATTCCTGGCGCGCCAGCACGCGGCGAACCTCGCCTGCCGGGGCGTGCTCGAGGCCAATTACTGGTCGCTCGGCAGCGATTTCCGCGGCTGTGGGTCCGGCAGTTACACCCTGAGTTACATGTCTCAGATGGGCGGCTGGGCGGTGCTCGATTACGCCCTGCGCCACGATCCCGAGCCCGCCGCCAACCTCCGGCTCGGCTCGGCCTCGCTGCTCAGTTCCTGGGCGCTGATGAATAGCGGCGATGCCGCCTCCAATTACGGCTTCTGGACGCCCGGCCCGCTCCACGATGGCGCCCTGAGCTGGGGATTCCAGCCCCGCCAGTCCGGCACGGAGTGGAATCCCGCCACCACCGGCCTGCCCCGGGGAGCCTGGCCGGTCTGCGGCGAGGCGGACCACGGCCTGGTGGCGGGCATCGAGGCGGCCCGCACGGTGCTGTTTGCAGACCCGGTCTTCGGCCTGTTCGCCTATGGGGGCGAGGCCAGCCAGCGCGGCGGCGCCATCGCGGTGATCCCCCGGGACGGTGTCCGGCAGCGTTTCAGCGCCCTGCTGGGCGGGCGGCGGCTGCACGCGGAGCTGGACCGCGACGGCTTCGCCCGCGACCAGGCGCTGGAGGTGAACGAGGCGCTGGACCGGCTGCGGTTCACCTTGGAGAACCGGGGGGGCGGCCCGCACACCACCCAACTCCGGCTCGAGGGGCGGCCCGCGGGCCGCTGCACGCTGCGGGTGAACGGCCAGCCGCAGCCCGAACCCGGGCGCCCCGCGGGCGCGGCCTTGGTGGTCCCCATCCCGGTGGACGCGCGCTCCGCAACCACCGTGGAGATCGAACTGTGAGCCGACCCCGCCTGATGGACCGGATCTGCTTGCCTGCGCCGGGCGGGCGGGGCATCCTCAAAAACAAAACCTTGCGGGAATATTTATGAACACCCCACTGAATCGCCGGGCCTTTCTCCACCGCTCCAGCCTGGCCGCCGGCGCCCTGGCCCTCGCCCCCGGGCTGGCCGCGGAAAATTCGCCCGCCGCCAAGCCGCTGGCAAAGCCGGACGAGGGCCTGGTGGCCTTCCGCATTTCCCTGGAGCAATGGTTCCCCGAGGACCGTTTCCAGGGCTTGCTGGCCTTTTTCCGGAAATACCCGGGCACGGCGGACGAGCTGTCGTTCTTCACCTCGAGCACGCACCCGCCCCTGACCCTGCCGGAGATCCAACGCCGGGCCGAGCGCCTCGCCGCGATCCTGCCCCGGGTCCGCCAGGAGGGGATGGCCGCGGGCATCAACCACCTGGCCACCATGGGCCACCACGAGGAGAACCTGCCCGGTTCCCTGGATGAACCGTGGCCGCGGGTGATGGACCCCCACGGCCAGGTCTCGCGCGGCTCCTATTGCCCGGCGGGGGAGGAGTTTCGCGCCTACACCGTGCAGGTTTACACCGCCCTGGCCCAGGCCGCCCCGGATTTCCTGTGGATCGATGACGACGTCCGCCTGGCCGGGCACATGCCCATCGGGCTCACCTGTTTTTGCCCCGGGTGCCTCGCGCGTTTCTCCGCCACGGCCGGGCGGACGTTCACGCGGGAATCCCTCCTCGCTGCCTTCGGCGCCGGCCCGCTGGAGGAGCGGCTGGCCCTGCGCCGCCGCTGGCTGGAGCACAACCGGACCACCCTCGACCAGCTCTTCCAGCTCATCGAGCGGACCGTGCACCAGCTCCGGCCCGCCCTGCCGCTGGGGTTTATGACGGGCGACCGGTTTTACGAGGGGTATGCCTTCGGGCGCTGGGCCAAAACCCTGGCCGGGCCGGAGGGCCGGGAGGTGCGCTGGCGCCCGGGCGGCGGCTTTTACTCTGATGAATCGCTGGTGGGGCTGGTGGGCAAGGCCCACGACATCGGCCGGCAGGTGGCCCAGCTGCCGGCAGAGATCCGGGTGATCCAGTCGGAGATCGAGAACTTCCCCTACCAGCTCCTGCGCAAAAGCGCGGAAACCACCGTGGTGGAGGCTCTGGCGCACATGGCCGCGGGCACCACCGGCACCGCCTTCAATGTCCTGGCCCAGCGGTCCGAGCCGCTCGGCGAATACGAGCCGCTGCTGCGGCGCATCCACCAGGCCCGGCCCTTCTGCCGGGTGCTGCGCCGGGAGCTGGGCCGGGCGCCCCTCCTCGGCGTGTGGCCAGCCTGGAACCGCGACTCCTTCGCGAGCAACAGCGCCGACGGATCCTGGCCCGAGGGGCCCGGGGACGCCGTGGGTGGGGCGATGCAGGCCTATGTGCTGGGGGAGATCGGCCTGCCGCTTTGCCACGGCCCGGCCGGCGCGCGCGTCACCGCCTTGTCCGGTCCGGGTTTGACCACCTTCAGCCAGGCGGAGCTGCGCCAGATCTTCACCGGTGGCGTGCTGATGGATGTGCCAGCGTGGCAGGCCCTGCAGCGGCTGGGCCGGGCGGAGTGGACCGGCGTCCAGCCGGGGCCGGTGCGCCCCATTGACGCCATCGAGGTGCTGGGCGATCACCCGCTGAACGGGCGGTTCGCCGGGTGGTCGCGCGATTGCCGCCAATCCTTCTGGCACGAGCCGGCCACCAGCCTGGAATTGACCGGTGCCGGCGCCGCGCCGCTGGCGCGGATGATCGATTACTCCGGGCGGGATCTGGGCGTCTCCATGTCCGCCTTCACCAATGCCTTGGGCGGGCGGGTCGTGGTGATGGGCTATTTCCCGTGGTCGCAAATCCACAACCTGGCCAAATCCTCCCAGCTGAAGGCCGTGTGCGGCTGGCTGGGCGGCGGCCGCCTGCCCGTGCGTTTGGAATCCTTCGCGCGCATCCACCTCTGGGTGCGCGAGCCCGGCCCCGGGCGCCTGGCCTGCGTGCTGCTCAACGCCACCCTGGACCCCGCCGCGGAAATCACCCTGGGCCTGAACCGGCCCTGGCCAACCTGCACCTGGACCGCCATGAACGGGGAGTCGCGGCCATTAAAGGTTTCCGCCGCCGCGGGCTCCGGCGCCTGCCAGGTGCAGCTGCCTGGCCTGGGGCCATGGGCCATGGGCCTCCTCCGGGCGGAGGATTGACCCCCTTTCTATCCCCCGGCGGAGGGCCGGGCTTCCGGCGGTTTCCGGAGCCGGGCCAATTCCCGTTCCAGCAGCGGCCGGGCCGCCGCCAAGGCCTGGTCCAGCTGATCCAACAGGCCCGGGGCAGCCTCCCCCTGTTCCACCCGGACTTCCAGCTGCCGGGCCAGCTTGCGTACGGCCTCCAGGTGAAAAATGCTGGAGCTGCCCGCCAGCGCATGCGCAGCCACGGCCACGGCCTGGAAATCCGCTCCCGCAGCCTGCTCGCGCAGGCGGACGAGACGGTCGGGAGGGTCGCAGAGAAACGAGGCGATCAGCTCGGCGGCGGCCTCCGGGCCGAAATCGCTTTCCAGCTCCCCGAGGCGGTTCCGGAAATCCGCCTCCTGGTCCGCGGGGGCGGCACCGGGCGTGGGGGCCGCCGCGCAGGCCCGCAGCGCCTCCCGCAGCGCCTCCGGCCGCACCGGCTTGCTCAGGTAGCCATCCATGCCCGCCGCCAGGCAACGGGCCCGGTCCTCGGCGAACGCGTTGGCGGTCAAGGCGATGATCCAGACCGCCGGGCGTCCATCCGCGGGCCGCGCCGCGGCCCGCCGCCGGATCTCCCGCGCCGCCTCGTAGCCGTCCATCTCCGGCATCCGGCAGTCCATGAGGATGACGTCGTAGTCGAACTGCTCCCAGGCGGCCACCGCCTCGCGGCCATTCCCAGCCACGTCGGCGCGGTGGCCGAGCTTTTCCAGCAGGAGCAGCGCCAGCCGGCGGTTGGTGTCCTGGTCCTCCGCCACCAGGATCCGCAGCGGCCGGGCCGGGCCGGCCTCCCCGGTCTCCGCCTCCGGAACTGAAGCCGGCCGGGGCGCGGCGGGAGCGGCGGCTTCCGCCTCGATCTCAAACCAAAACGTCGAACCTTCCCCCGGCGTGCTGGTGACCCCGATCCGCCCGCCCAGCAGCTCGACGATCCGCCGCGAGATGGCCAGCCCCAGGCCCGTGCCCCCGGCTTTCCGCGACTCCGCCAGGTTGACCTGCGTGAACGGCTGGAACAGCCGCGCCTGGTCCGCCGCGCTAATGCCGATGCCCGTGTCCGCCACTTCGCACCGCAGGCGGTTGGACGGCAGGCTCCGAACCCGCACGCAGAGGCCGCCTTGCCGGGTGAATTTGAGGCCGTTGCCCACCAGGTTCACCAGCACCTGGCGCAGGCGCCCGTCGTCCGTCAGCACCGCCTCGGGCACGTCCGCCGCCACATCCATGGCCAGTTCCAGGCCCTTTTCCCGGGCGCGCAGGGTGAGCAATTCCAGCACGCTGGCCACCAGGGGCCGCAGCTCGCACCGCTCCCGCTCGATCGTCAGCTGCCCGGCCTCGATCTTGGAGAAGTCGAGGATGTCGTTGATGAGCTCCAGCAGCACCTCGCCGCTGCGGTTGGCGGTGGTGGCGAATTCCCGCTGCTGCCCGCTCAGCGGGGTGTCCAGCAGCAGGTTGGTCATGCCGATGATGGCGTTCATGGGCGTGCGGATCTCGTGGCTCATCACCGCCAGGAAATCGCTCTTGGCCCGGCTGGCCGATTCGGCCTGCGCCGTGGCTTCCGCCAGCCGCCGGTTGTTTTCGCGGAGCTGCGCCTCCAGCTGCTGGTGTTTGGTGATGTCGGTGTGGGAGATGAGCACCGCGCCGGAAGCCCCCTGCAAGGGGAGCACGCGCAGGACAAACCACTGTTCTTTGCCCCCCGGCGTCTGGCATGAGTATTCCAGGCCGTATTCGGGCTGTTCACCGCGCAGCACCTGGCGGATGCCGGCGTTGGCCTCCCTTGCCCGGGCATCATCTGCAGATACGAAGTAGCTGTCCCCCACGTCCCAGAGTTTTCCGTCTGCCCCGGCGTTTTCGCTGGCAAATCGCCGCCACGCCGCGTTGACGGCCAGGATGACGCCATCCGGCCCCACCACCGCCTGGTGGGCATCCG
>CAIMWS010000420.1 GCA_903845125.1 uncultured Verrucomicrobiota bacterium | reverse complement strand
GCTGGGGTTGGGGCTGAGGTTGGTTTTGTGCCTGGCCCGCGCCCTGCCCCTGGCCGCGGGCGCGGCGCCCGCCGCCGCCGCCGCCGGCACCGCCACCCCCGCCACTCCGGCCTCCGCCCTGGCCGGGCATAACGACATCGGTCCGGAACAATTCATTCAGCATGCGGGCCACCGCCACGGGATCCGCCTCCTTGAGCGCAATAATGCGGAACTCAGTTTCGTTGCTGTTGAAATTACGGGTGAGCTGGGAGACGATGGACTCGATCCGGTTCAAATCATTGGCAGGACCCGACAACACCAGCGCGTTGGCTTTTTTGTCCACCGCGATGACCACGGGCGGGCGGTTGGTGCTGGTATCACCCAAAGCCCGGGCGGCATTTTTCTTTTCCGGGACGGGCTGGGCATCAGGAACGGTTTTTCCGGCCGCAGGCGGCGTGTTGGTGGAGCTGCCCGAGCCAGTCTCCCTTTGGGCGGGCGGCAATTTATCGACCATCTGCAGCTCGTTGTCGCTCATCTGCGGGTAGATGTTTTTCAGCATGGTGGCCATCTGCTCGACGGGCACGGTGGCCACCGGCAGGAGGCGGACCTGGATGCTGGAATCCCTGGCCGAATCGTCAAATTGGGCGATGAGCGCCTCGATCTCGGGGATGTCCTGGCGGCGGGCAATCACGGTGAGCGAATTGGCGAGCGAATCGGATTCCACGACCACCTTGTTTTCCTTGTCGCGGTCCTCAAACATGGTCTCCAGCTTGTAAGCGACATCGAAGGCGCTGGCATTTTTCAGCCAGTAAAACTGCACCTCGCGGTCCGATTTATCCGGTTTTTTGTCCAGCGTCTTGAGCAGTTGTTCCACCAGTTTGAAATAGTCGGGGGACGCGGACACCACCAGGCTATTGGACCGATCATCGGTGGAAACCGTAAAATTTCCTTCGTGGCCTCCGCCACGACCGGTTCGGGCGTGGCTGCGGGCCATGCCCTGGAGGATCTGGGTGATGGTCCGGCTCAGCTCCTTTGCCGTCCCGTATTCCAACTTAAAAATGCGCACCTCCGGATCATCGGAGACGCTGTCCTGATCCACTTCCTTGATCAGGGTGATCACCTTGCGGACTTCCTCGGGCGGGCCGTTAATCAGCAGGCTTTTAGTGGCGGGGATGGGGGTCAGGGTCACCCGCGGCACCTGGCTGCGGCCTCCGCCTCCTCCGCCTCCTCCGCCTCCTTTGGCATTCAGGGTCTGATTGATGGCCATGGCCACGGACTCGGGATCGGCTTTGCTGAGCTGGACCATCTTGATGGAGGCACCGTCAGCATCGGAACGGTCGAGGTTGCGGATCAACTCGGCCGCCAGGAGGAGCTTTTTAGGGGTCGCCTGGATCACCAACGAGTTGATGGCGGGAGCCGCCATGACCCGAAAATCCTGGGTGCCGGCTGAGCGGCGGAAAAACCCGGGCTGGGAGGAGTCCGGAGGGGATCCGCCACCGAAGCGCCCCGCGCCGCGGCCGGATTCAAGGAGCATGCTTTCCAGGACGGCAGCAGTCTGCTGGGCGTCGCTGTATTGCAATTTGAAGGTGCGGATCTCCACGGTGATTTCAGAGGCAGCCTGGAGCTCGGTGATCAGCTGCTCGACCTGTTTGAACTGGTCGCTCAGGGCGGCCACGATCAGCGAATTGGAGGTGGAATCGGCCTCAAAACGGGGGGGAATATAATCGGGCGAAACCACCCGGCGGCGGTCCTGACGCTCGGTAAAAAGCCGCCCCATCATCGTCGCCAACTCCGTGGCGTTGCCTTTGGTGAGGCGGAAGGTTTTCACTTCCATGCCGGAGCGGGCGGACTCGACATCGAGGCTGCGGATCACCTCCGCCACGCGGTCAAGGGCGGAAACGGAGGCCTCGACCACGAGGGTTTTGTCGTCGGGGGCGGCGGTGACGGCCAGGTAGCGGGAGGGGACCCGGCCCTGGTAATGGGCGAACAATTGCTGCACCATGGTGGCCACAGAGGTGGCGGAGTTGTGCTTCAGGGGGAACAAGCGCACCTGCCGCTCCGCCCCATCGCCGCTCTGCTCCAGCTTGGAGACGATTTCCTGCAAGACCTTCATGTGGGATTGGCTGGCGGCCACGATGAGGCGGTTGCTGATGAAGTCCCCGGTGATGATGGCATCGGCCGGACCGCTGTTGGTCATGCCCTTGATCTGGTCGAGGTAAAGATCCTTCACCCGGGTGGCCACCTCGGAAGCCAGGCCCAGCTTGACGCTGAACACCCGGATCTCCCGCGGCTCGCGGTCCAGCAGGCTGTCCAGCTTTTCGATGATTTCGGTGGCCGCCTGCAGATCGTTGGCGTCCCCGGAGATGATGAGGATCTTGGTTTGCGGATCGGCCCCGGCGCTGATGCGCGGCAGGGCGCGGCCGCCCCGGTTGGCGCCCCCGAGGACGGTGGAGATGATGGTGGCCATCTGGTTGGGATCCTGGGTCTTGAGCTGGAACACCTTGGTGGTGGCGGTGCGTGCGCTCACCGTGTCCAGCTTTTTGATGATCTCCTCCACCGTTTCCAGCTCATCCGCCGGGCCGGAAACCAGGAGCCGGTTAGTCGTGCGGTCCGCCAGGATCAGCATCTGGGAGGCCACGGCCGGGCGCTCCTTGCGCTGGGCCTTATAAAGGGATTGGACGTTGGCCGCCAATTCCGAGGCGGAGGCGGTGGTCAAATCGTAAACGCGGGTCTGGGTATTTTTTTTGGCCTGGTTGGCGGTCAGGCTCTTGATGATGCCCTGGATGGCTTCCAGGTGGTTGGTGGGCGCGGTCACCACGATGCGTCCGCTCTGCGGGTCGGCCAGGATCAGGGCGTCGGCGGGATCGTCCGCCGGTTTGTCTTTCCACGCCTCACGGTAAAGCTGCTGCACCAGCGGCTGCATGCTCTGCACATCCTCGGGCTGGCCGACGTCGAAGATCTCCATCTTGCGGGGTGAGCGCTCGCCTAATTTGTCGAGCTGCTCGATGATGTTTTCGGCGGCCTGCAGGTCGGCCGCATCGCCCGACATAACGAGCACGCGGCTGGCGGTGTCCGCCGCCACGGTGATGCGCGGGAGGGCCCGGCCGCGGCGGCTGCCCCCGCCCAAAGCCTGCGAAAGGATGGAAGCCATCTGGGAAGGATCCATCCGCTGCAGTTTGAACAGCCGGGTAGTGCTGGTGCGCGGGCTCACCGTATCCAGTTTCTTGATGATCTCCTCGACGGCGTCCATTTCCTCAGCCGGCCCCGACACGAGCAAGCGGTTGGTGGTGGTGTCCGGCAGGATGAGCATCTGCGCCGCCAGGACCGGGCGCTGTTTGCGCTGGGCCCGGTAAAGAGCCTGGACGGTGGAAGATAATTCCCCGGCGGAGGCGGTGGTCAGATCATAGACGCGGGTATCGATGGAGCTGGATTTGATGCCCCCGGTGGTCAGTTGCTTGACAATGGCCTGAATACTGGCGAGGTGGTTGGTGGGGGCGGTGACCACGAGGCGCCCGGCCTCCGAATCGCCCAGGATGAGGGCATCGGGCGGATCGTCGGCCGGCTTGTCCTTCCACTCCTCCCGGTAAAGCTGCTGCACCAGGGGCAGCACCCGCTGGACGTCCTCCATCTGGCCCACGTCAAAAATCTGCATCTGGCGCGGGGACCGCTCGTTCAGCTTGTCCAGCTGCTCGATCATTTTTTCGGCGGCCTGCAGGTCGGCGCTTTCACCGGAGAGAATGAGGATGCGGGCGGTGCTGTCCGCCGCCACCGTGATGCGTGGCAGGTTGCGCCCCCGGCGGCCGCCGCCACCCCAGGCCTGGGACAGGATGGACGACATCTGCGAGGCATCCATCCGCTGCATTTTGTAGATCTTGGTGATGCTGGTGCGCGGGCTGACCGTATCGAGCTTCTTGATGATCTCCTCCACGGTGTCCAACTCTTCCACCGGCCCGGAGACCAGCAACCGGTTGGTCATCAGGTCCGGCAGGATGAGCATCTGGGAAGCCAGGGCGGGCCGCTGCTTGCGCTGGGCCCGGTAAAGGGATTGCACGGTGGAGGACAGCTCCCCCGCCGAGGCGTTGGTGAGGTCATATACCCGGGTTTCGACCGAACCG
>CAIMWS010000419.1 GCA_903845125.1 uncultured Verrucomicrobiota bacterium | reverse complement strand
CCCAGGGATTCCACGCTGTAGGGCTTGAACAGCAGGTTCCGGATGCCGTATTTGAGCAATTCCTCGGAGGCCCATTTGCCAGGAAAACCGGTGGCCACCAGGATCGGCAGGCCGGGGTGCAGCAGCAGGATCTTCCGGGCGAGGTCGATCCCCGTCATGGCCGGCATGGAAAGATCCGTGAGCACGAGGTCAAAACCGCGCGGCTGGTCCTGGAATTGGCGCAGCGCAGCTTCCGGATTGGAAGTGATGGTGGCGCGGTAACCCAGGCGCTCCAGCGAACGCCGGGCGACCTGGCACAGGCTTTCCTCATCATCCACGAACAGGATGCGCTCCCCGGCCCCCATTTTCAGCGGCGGGGGGGCGCCCGCGGCGGCGGCTTCGCCCGCGGCGGCGGCGGGCAGATAGATGTGGAAGGCCGCCCCCTGGCCGGGCTCGCTGTCCACCTGGATGGAACCGTTGTGGGATTTGACAATGCCGTGCACCACCGCCAGCCCCAGGCCGCTCCCTTCGCCCACGGGCTTGGTGGTGAAGAACGGCTCGAACACCCGCTTCAACGTGGCGTCGTCCATGCCCGGGCCATTATCGGCCACGCTCAGCTTGAAATAGGGCCCCGGCTGCAGATCCTGTTGGAAACGGGCCAGCTCATCATCCACCGTGAAGGCCTCGCAGCGGACATGAATCCGGCCGGGATGATCCTTCAAAGCGTAGCCGGCGTTGGTGCCCAAATTCATCAGCACCTGGTGGATCTGGCTGGGATCGGCAAAAACCGGGGGCGCATCCTCCCGGACATCGGTTTCAATCTCGATCATGGCGGGCAGCGCGGAACGCAGCAGGCGCAGGCTTTCCTTGATGATCGGCTGCAGGCGGATCACGCGCCGCTCCTGCTTTTGCTTCCGGCTGATGGCCAGGATCTGCTGGACGAGGCTGCGGGCGCGCTCGGAAGCCGCCAGGATCTCCAGCAGGTTCTCCTGCACCGCCGCATTGCCGGCGGCGTCCTCCCGGGCCAGTTCCGCGTTGGGGATGATCGCCGCGAGGATGTTGTTGAAATCGTGGGCGATGCCGCCGGCAAGGGTGCCGATGGCCTCCAGTTTTTGCGACTGGCGCAGCTGCGCCTCCAGCCGGTGCCGCTCCGTGAGATCCCGCGCGATGCCCTGGATGCCCGTCACCACCCCCTGCTCATGGATGGGCTGCATGCTGAGCTCCAGGCTGATGTGCTGCCCGCTGCGGGCCAGGATCTCCACCTCGCACGCGGGCAAGTTCGTGCCGCTGGCCAGCTGTTTCAGCCCGGGCATCCCGCCGGTGGCCCTGGCGGGGGCAACCCACTGGGCGATGTTCATCTGCAGGGCCTCCGCCTGCGAGTAGCCGGTGATCCGCTCACAAGCCGGATTCACGGAGGTGAAGAATCCCTCCGGGTTGAGGGTGAAAACCATGTCGTTGGCGTTCTCCACGAGTTGCCGGTAGCGCCGCTCCAGCGCGGCCTCGCGCCGGAGCCGTTCCCGGATGGAGCTGGTCTGTTCCTGCACGCGGCGGCGCAGCAGCAGGATCCACAGCAGCGAAGCGAGGATGGCCAGCGCCGAAACACCCAGCACCGTCCAGGTGCGGTGGGTCCAGCCGGAGGGGGGGACCACCCCGCTCAAGTCGGCCGGTGAGCGCAGGAGCAAGGTGGCCTGGCCGGCATGGGTATGGGTGTCCGCCTCGGTCTGGCAGATGCCGGTGAGGGTCACGAGCGAGCCTGCCTCCAGGCCCGCCAGGCCCGCCCCGGCCCGGGGCAGCTCCAGGAGGGCCTCGCACACTTGCGGGCCGGATTGAAGGATGAAAACCAGGCCGGAAGCCAGCGCGTAATGATCGACCAGCTTCAAATCCGCGATGCGGACCAGGCGGTTCTGATAATGCCCGGCCAGGACCTGCGCCAAGGTGCGCTCGATCGGCTCCAGGGGCCGTTCCTTCCCGAGGGAGGTGATGTCCGCATCCTCCAAAACCACACCCGCACCCGTTTTCACCGGAAATCCGGCCACCTCCAATACTTCCCCCAACTCGCAGGGCTGCGGCTGGCGGGGGTACACCCGCAGGCCATCGATCTCCTCACCGATATACAAGCTGTCCCCCAGGCCATAGGTCACCGAGCCGCGCAGGCGGACCCGGTGCCCGCTGCTCATTTCCGGGCTGGCGGTAAAGAGCCGCCCGATCCGGGCCACCGGCAGGCGGTGGATATCCCGTGGCGCCTGCAGCTCTTCCACATGCTCCCAGCCGGGCGACAGGACCTCAAAGCCCTGGGCCTTGCTGCCCATGGGGATGATGTTGCAGATCCCGCGGATCCGCAGGCTGGCATCCTCACCCGGCAGGTGCCGGCCGGCGGCGAGCGCCCGGGGCAGGAAATTGGTGAACACGCACCCGCCGGCGGCCAGCTTGATGGCCAGGCTGTCGTTGGCGCCCGGGGACACGGACCTCACCACCCCCTCCACTTCCACCCAGTGGCCGTCGTAAAGCCCGCTGGCAAGTTGGGCCGGGTTGCCGGTCCACGGCGTGGGCAGCCGGTGCTCACCCGTCAATTTGAAACGGCCCTCGCGGATGAACGGGGCGAATTCACCCTGGTCGCAATACCCCTCCACCTGCACCACCGAGCCATAGCCGAACTCTTCGGGGAATGGATCCTCCACATCGACGAATATGCCGGCCGCTCCTTCCTGCAGGCAGAAATTCATGGTGGCGTGGCCATGCCACGTCACGATGCCGCGCAGGTGGACCGGGTAGCCCCGATACGCCTCTTCGTGCGGCAATTGCCGCACCTGCTGGATATCCGTAAGGATCGGGTGGGTGTTTTTGGGGTCGATGGGAACGGTCTGCCCCAGGCCGGGCGCCACCCGCGGCTTGCACGGCGCAATTTGGGTGGTGAAGGCATCCGCGAGGAAGATTTTCCCGGCCCCATTGGTTTCCAGGAAACCGGCTGCCTCCGTGGGGTATTGGGCGTGCGTGGGGTTCCAGGCCTCCACCGGTATCGATCCCGTGGCATCCTCCACCAGGATGCCTTCTGGAGCCTCCCCGCGGGCCAGCCCGGAAATGCGCACCGGCTCATCGGGCAGCGCGTTCCGCGGCCACGCCAGCAATTCAGCTGCCTTCCGGATTTTGGCCGGGCCGGCCGGGACCGGCTCGGGGGAGACAAGCTCCAGGTCCGCCATGGAATTCACCAGCAGCCGCACGGTTTCCAGTTCGCTATTATGTTTCATGGAGGTGGCGCAAACCCCCTGGATTTTCGCCCGCCGCCGGACCAGGGTCCGCACCTCCAGGCGGGGGGCCGTCTGGCGGATCACCACCTGTGCCTTGCGCCCCCCGGCGCGCAGCCACAGCAGCAGGTGGCCCCCATCTTCCTGGGCCTGCTGGACGATGCCCTCCAATTGCACCCGGCGCGCATCCTCGGCGCCCTCCAGGAACCGGCTCACCTCCACCCGTTTGGCGGGTGGCAGCGGATCATTCCGGGATAGGAACCGGATGCGGGGCTGGTTGATGGTGCGGGTGAACCCACCCGGCGAAGTAACCCCCTCGATCTCGAGCCAGCGCCCCACCGAGACCGGCAGATCGGGCGACAATGCGACGGCAAATATCCCGTCGCTTCCATCCTGCACAAACAGATCCAGGGTGGCGGGATCCCAGTAGGTGACCACCGCCTGCACCCGGACCGGCTGGTTCAAGGCAGCGGCGGTCCGGGAAAGTTGCCGCACTTCCGCAATGTGGGTGATCGCCGCCTGGCGGGTTTTTTCGTGCGGGGCGTCAGCGGCCGGAATCATCATGGCGGCCAGTTGCAAAATCAGCCAGGCCGCGCCACCCGCTTTGGTTATTCCCTCAATCATTGTTCTACAAGCCAGGCGGAAAAGGATCAGCCGCCGCTCGCCACTCCCGATGCCACCCCGGTTGATAAGACCCGGTCTGTCCGGAGCTCAGCTCGCTTGAGCGAAAGTTGTGTCAATATAGGTAATGTCGATCCCTTTGTCCAGCTATCGTTCCTACCCCGTCTCGGGGTAGCAGTTACTTTTGGCGCACCGGGCGCACCGGGTGCCTGCCCGGCGGCAGCCCGCGCCCCTCCGCCCGCCGATCCGGGTTCGGGAACGCCGGGATTCCTGGGAACTCCCTGACCCATATTTTTTTACCATCACTACATCATTGCCATGCTGGCTATTTTTCCCAGCGCCTGCGCTCCTGCGCTCCTGCGCCGGGCCTTAAAGGGGCCGCCCGTCCGCCCGTCCGCACTGCCAGTCCGCACTGGACAAACCGGCCGTCTGTAGCCACACTTCATTCATGGCAACGTCAGCAAACAAAGGGACCAAAGCGATTTTACTGCGGTTGCTGGAGCGTTTATATGCGGCCATGCTGCAGGGACCCTGCCTGAATTGCCGGGTCCACCACAGTCGGCAGCGCATGGACTGGCAGGCGCTGCAAGCCTTGCAGCACCTGGCGCCCAGCGATCTCCTGCCGCAAATTCTGGCGGCCGGCCAAAGCATCGAGGTCAAAGCCAAGGCGCCGGTTTACCGCGGCCCGGAGGATGACACCCGGCTGACCGCGGAACAGCGGGCCATTCGCCAGGCGTTCGAGCAGCAGGATACCCTGCTGATGCGGCTGCGGGATATCGCGGCGGATGCGCGCGATTACGAGCAGGCCACCGGCGAAAACGCCTTGTTCATCGGCTATCCCCTGCTGAGCGTGCCGCCCGGGGCGGGCCTGCTGCAAAAAGGTTCCTTCGCTTCCCGGGTGCTGGCGCCGCTGGCGCTGATCGCCGTCAACCTCGAGGTCCAGCGGGGCGCGCGCCCCGCCGCGAGGCTGGCCGCCAAAGGCAGCGGCATCGACCTGGTCATCCCCAATTTCCCGCTCCTCGCCTGGCTGGAACGCCAGACCGGCAAGGACACGCGTGATTTGTTTGGCGACGAGGAAGGCACCCAGCCCTTCCGGGAAATCAACGAAATTGTCCGCCAGGTCTGCCTCCTGCTCGGGTGCCCAACCCCGGCGGAGCTGACCCCGGAAACCCGCCTGCAACCGGTGCCACGCACCGAGCAATTGCCGGATGCCATCACCATCCTCCCCTCGGCGGTCCTCGGTTTGTTCCCGCTTTCCAACGAAGGTTTGCTGCGGGATCTGCAGGCGCTGGCCGAAGGCGGCGATCTTTCCGGCCCGGTGGGGTATTTCCTCAGTGCCAATCCCGTGGCCGCCCAGGAGCCGGCTCCGGCTCCCGCCACGGACCGCCGGTTCACCGAGGAACGGCTGGTCACCGAGGCCGATCCGTTCCAGGCGCGGGCAGTCCGGCTGTCCAAGAGCCACCCCCTGCTGGTGATCCACGGGCCGCCCGGCACCGGCAAGAGCCAGACCATCACCAACATCATCGGCGACCACCTCGGCCGGGGCGAGCGCGTGCTGCTCGTGTGCGACAAACGCACCGCCATCGATGTCGTCAAAAACCGTCTGGACCACCTCGGCCTGGGCCACCTCTGCGCCGTGGTGCACGATCCCCAGCGCGACCAGAAGCCGCTCTACCTGAAAATCCGCGACCACCTGGATGCCCTGCCCGACCTGAAAACCAACGCCGGCTCCGTGGCCGAACTGGAAACCGTGGACGCGGAAATGCAGGAGGTTTACCACCGGCTGCAGGAATGCCATGGCGCCCTCTGCGCGCCGCCCGGCCCCGGGCAGCCTTCCTTCCACGAGCTGGTGGGCGAATGGTTTTCCCTGCGCGACACCCCCGCGCTGGAACCGGCCCTGCTGGAAGGCGCGCGCCTGGAAGACCTGGCCCCCGCGCGGCGCTGCCTCGTCGAAACCCTGGACCGGGCCTGCGAGGTGAACTACCCCCAAAACCCCTGGGTTACCGCCGCCGGCCTGGATTTGCACGCGTTCCTCCAACACTCCACGGAGGAATGGCGCGCCACGCTCCAGGACTTTGAAACCAAGGCCGAAGCCTTCGACCACCAGTGCGGCGGCCAGCCGCCCGCCCTGGTCCTGCAGCAACCGCTGGAGGAACAGGCCAACCAGCGGGAACAGCTGGCCGAGGCCTTGGAAGGCCTCCAGCGCTCCGGTCTCGCCGCCGCCGCGGCCCAGTGGTTCGATAAATCGCCGGGCGTCGTGGCCCAAACCTTGCAGCAGTTCCGCAACCTCGAGCCAGCCCTCCAATTGATCCAGACCACCCCGCTCGATGCCGGGCTGAGTTCCGCGGCCAACGCCGCGGGCTGGCCGCCCCTGAACGGCATCACCCAGGCCATCACCGACCTGGAAAGCTACCTGGCGGCCGCCGCCAAGTGGTATGGATTTCTCTCCTTCGGCGCCAAAAGCGCCGCCCAGGCGGTGGCCACCCGGCATGGGCTGGCCATTTCGCCCGCCACCGGGGCGCAGCTCAAGGCTTTCTACGAGGGGCTCAAAGCCCGCCTGGTCACCCAGGAGTTTTACGACCGGACCCTGAAGCCGCTCACCGGCGCCCCGGGCCCCACCGCCGCCCAGCCGCTGGCAGACGCCGAATTGCTCACGCTCCTCCAGAAACAGGAAGCCATGCTCCGGGCCGTGCAGGCCATCCAGGCCAGCCCCGCCCTGCCCCCGCTCGACCAGGCCCTGCGCGCGGCCCTCGGCCAGGCGCCGGCCGCCTTCGCGCAAGCCCTGCGGGCCTCCGCCGCCCGCGCCCGCCGGCTGGCGGCGCTCCTGGAGGATTTAAAGGCCCGCTCCCTGCTCGCCCACAGCTGGCGGCTCGAGCTGGATGCCGCGCTCCGTCAAAATGAGGCCGCCGCGCCGCGCCTGGCCCGGCTGGCCGCGCACTTCCCCAGCCTGGAGGATGTCCTGCGGCTGGCCCAGACCCGCGCCCAGCTGCCGGCCGCGCTGCACCTCGCGGTGGCGCACCTGATGCAGACTTCAGCCGATGGCGCCACCGGCTGGCTGCGCCTTCACAAATCCCTCCTCACCCTGGCCCTCCGCAGCCTCCTTCAGGCCAGCCCCACCCTCCAGCAGGTGGACCAGGCGCGCCTCCTGAAATATTTCCAGCGCTTCGGCGAGCTGGAGCGGCGCAAGCAGGAGCTCATGCGGGACACCATCCTCCACCGCTGGATCTCCCGGCAGCAGGAGCGCCTCCTGGCCGGAACCCGCACCCAGCTCAACGCGCTCGGCACCTCCCTGAAACGCCGCCTGCTTACCCGCGGTGAGCGCGCCATGAAGCTGCGGCCCATGATCCTCCAGGGCGCCCAGGGCGGGGAGCCCGATCCCCTCTTCGATGTCTGCCCCGTCTGGATGGCCAGCCCGGCCACCGTGGCGCAGATCTTCCCGCGGGCCGCCCTGTTCGATGCCATCATTTTCGACGAAGCCTCCCAATGCCGCCTGGAGGAGGCCATCCCCGTGCTCACCCGCGGCCGGCGCGTGGTCATCGCCGGGGATCCCCAGCAGCTGCCCCCCACGCGCTTCTTTGAAAGCGCCCTCATCGAATCCGAGACGGAGGAACCGGAGGACGACGAAAGCCTCTTCGAGCAGCAACAGTCCGAGACGGAAGACCTGCTCACCGCCGCCTTGAACATCCAGATCCAGCAATCCTGCCTCGATGTCCATTACCGGTCCCGGCACGAAGCCTTGATCGAGTTCAGCAACCGGAACTTCTACCAGAACCGCCTCCAGCCCATCCCCAGCCATCCCAGCCTGACCCAGCGCCCCTGCCCGATCCGTTTCCTCCGCGTGGATGGCCTTTGCGAGAAGCGCGGCAACCAGCGGGAAGCGGCCGCCGTCGGCCAGCTCGTGCGCGAGCTGCTCAACCAGCCCGAGCCCCCCTCCATCGGCGTGGCCTGTTTCAACCTCGTCCAGCGCGACCTCATCCTGGACCAGCTCGATCAAATGGCCGAGGCGGATGCCGTTTTTGCCGACCAGCTGGAGACCGCCCGCCAGCGGCGCGGCGCCGCCACCTTCGAGGGCCTGTTCGTCAAAAACCTCGAAAACGTGCAGGGCGACGAGCGCGACCACCTGATCATCAGCACTACTTTTGGCCCCGACGCCCAGGGCCGCTTCCGGCGCAACTTCGGGCCGGTGTGCCGCTCGGGCGGCGGCCGGCGGTTGAACGTCCTGGTCACCCGCGCCCGCGAGATGATCCACGTGGTCACCTCCATTCCCCGGCAGGAATATGCCGTGCTGCCGGAAATCCAGCCCGGCCAGGCCCCCAACGGTCGCTGGCTGCTGTATGCCTACCTGCAATATACCGAGCAGCTGGCCAACGCCGCCGCCCCGCCGCCTCCCGCCGCTACCACCCTGCCCGAGGCCCCGGCGGAGGATGGCCAGGCGCCCGCTGCGGAGGAAGCTGCCCAGCTGCCGCCGGCTCCCGCACCCGCCGCCCCGGCCCCCGCCGCACCCGCCGCACCGGAAAAGGAAAAGACCTCCCGCGCCCCCGCCGCGCGGCCTGCCTCCAAACTGGTGGACAGCCTGGCCCAGCAGCTGGCCCGCAAACACGGCCTCCCCTGCGAGTCGCTCTGGGGCAGCGAAGGGTTCTGTGTGGATTTGGTGCTGCGGTCCGCCACCCCGGCTGGGCCGGTGACCCTGGGGGTCCTGTGCGACATGACCCGTTTCCCGGCCCCGGATCCGGTGGAATGGGAATTGTTCCGCACCGCCATGCTCCAGCGCCAGGGCTGGACCCTGTACCGGCTCTGGTCGCCGAATTTATTTGTCGATGCCGAACGTCACGAAAAGGCCATCTTGAAGGCGGCCAACGCGGGTTGAGATCCCCGGAGCCTGCCGGCGGGGACCGCCCGGCGCCGGGCGGCAACGGCCGAACCGCCTTGGCCCGGGCTTACGGCTTCCGCAGCCGGAAAAACCGGGCCGTCCCGGCCGCGGGACTCGTATAGGTACCGCCTTGCGGAGCCGGGAAAGTCGCCTGCCAATTCACGGCCGGCCCGAGCGCCGGGGTGGATTCGAGCTGAAAACCGGTCGCTTCCGCTGGCCAGGAAAGCACCGCCTGCCCTCCCAACAGCCGCACTTTCAATACCACCTCGCCCGCCAGGGCGGTCACCTCGTCGCTGGCCCATCCCCCCGCCAGCTCGTAATCCCCTCCCTGGGAGATTCCCACGGTGGCGGACCCGGCCCAGCCGGTGACGGCATACACGCCCCCTTGGGACGTGCCGCCCCCGGCGGAGGTGGCGCCCACCAATGCATACGGCCCGCCCGTCAGCGGCCCCGCTGGCAGGGAGGCGCCCACGCACAGGAATCCCACGGTGATCGGAGCCATGATGGCATGCCACGCTTTCATCAAAGCAAACTAATCTGTTTCATTAGTCTGTCCAGCCTATTAACCTCCCAAACCTCCCAAACCTCCCAATGAACCTCCCCATCAAGGAGGCCCTCCCGGACGGGTGTAGGCCCAATTTCTTCGCGCCGCTGGCTGGCGCGGCCTTTTTCCTTTTCAAGGGCTTGGAGACGTCTAGCATCCTTCCATGAACTTCATTCACCAGGGTATTTGGCGCGGACTGGCCGCCGTTTTTGCCTCCACGATGTTCGTGTGTGCCGGGAGTCAAACCAAGCCCGCCACTGTGGTTTCGCTCACGGGGAACCACTGGCAGGTGGCGGCCGATCCCAAAAACACCGGTCGCGAACAAGCCTGGTGGAAAGGGCCGGCGGACGGGGCCAGGCCGGCCCGGGTGCCGGGCATCCTGCAGGAGGCGCTGCCGGGATACCACGGCGTGGCCTGGTATTGGCATGAATTCACGGCGCCCGCCCAGCCCGGTCCGGATGGCCGTTGCCTGCTGCGGTTCCACGCGGTGGATTACCTCGCGCAGGTCTGGGTGAACCACCTTCCCGTCGGCGGCCACGAGGGCGGGGAAACTCCCTTCACGCTGGATATCACCGACGCCGTGAAGCCGGGCGCCTTGAACCAGCTGGCGGTGCGCGTCCTGAACCCCACGGCGGAGCGGATCGACGGCATTACCCTGGCGGAAACGCCGCACCGGAACAAAGTCCCGGCGGGCATTGGGGTTGGCGGATCCTACAACAGCGGCGGCATCACCGAGCCTGCCGAAGTTTTTTGGGTTCCCTCCGTCCGCGTCGAGGATGTTTTTGTGCGGCCGGAATGGAAGACTGGTGAAGTGCGCATCCAGGCCACCGTGGTGAATGCGTCCGCTGCCGCCGTGGCGGGCCAGCTCCAGTGCGTCGTCACCCCCGCCGCGGCCAATGAACCGGTGGCCAGCCTGAGCCTCGACCAAAACCTCCCCCCCGGCCGGAGCCAGCTGGAGTGCCGGCTGACCGTGGCCCAACATCGCCTGTGGCAGCTTGAGGATCCCGTTCTCTATCGCCTGGCTGCCCGGGTGGTGGCGCAGCCCGGCGGGGAGGCCCACGAGCATGCCACCCGCTTCGGCTTCCGCGACCTGCGGGTGGAGCGGGGCTGGTTCCACCTGAACGGCAAACGCCTCTTCCTGAAAAGTTCCCACACGGGAAACCATTGTCCGGTCGGGGCCATCCTGCCTCCGCCGGGCGCACCCGGCCTGCTCCGCCAGGATCTCCACTACCTGAAGGCCAGCGGCTTCAACACCGTGCGGTTCATCGCGGGCATCGCCCATCCTTACCAGCTCGACCTGTGCGACGAAATCGGCCTCCTGGCCTATGAGGAAAACCTGGCCTCCTGGCTGCTGGCGGACTCCCCCAAAATGGCGGAGCGCTTTGACGCCAATCTCCGCGAGATGGTCCTGCGGGACCGCAACCACCCGAGCGTGGCCATTTGGGGCCTGGTGAACGAAATGGGCAACGGCCCGCTCGCCCGGCATGCCGTGGCCAGTCTGGGCTTGTTGCGGTCCCTGGACGATACCCGCCTGGTGCTCCAGCAGAGCGGCCGCTGGGACGGCCAATACAATATCGGGTCCCTCTCCAATCCGGGCGGGGCGAATTGGGAATACGCTTGGGGAGTGGAAAACCCCGGTTATAAAGGCACCGCCCGGAACGGTCCTTGGGGCGGCTACTTCGAGGGGGCCGGCGACGCCCACGTCTATCCTTCGACACCGCACACCCCGGACATTGAGGCCGGCATCCGCAACCTCGGTCGGGACACCAAGCCGGTGTTCCTTTCTGAATACGGCATTGGCAGCCTGATGAATGCCATCCGCGAGCTCCGGTTTTACGAGCAGCACGGAGCCGATCCAGCCTGGGACGACTTCAAATTTTTCAAACAGACGGAGGCCAGGCTCACCGCCGATTGGCAGCGCTTGGGCATGGATGGCGTCTATGCCTTCCCGGAGGAGATGCTCCGCGCCAGCCAGCAGCTCCACTGCCGCCAGCGCGAGCTGGGCTTCAGCCTCATCCGGTCCAATCCCCGGATCTGCGGCTACAACCTGACCGGCCTGCTGGACCATGGTTACACCGGGGAAGGGCTCTGGACCTTTTGGCGCGAATTCAAGCCCGGCATCATGGACACACTCCAGGAGGGCTGGGCGCCCCTGCGCTGGTGCCTGTTTGCCGCGCCGATGCACGCCTATGCGGGGCGGCCCCTAAAGCTGGAGGCCGTCCTGGCCAACGAACAGGTGCTGGCGCCCGGCGCTTACCCGGCGTGCCTGCGCCTCCTGGGGCCGAACGGGATTGCCTGGGAAAAGAAACTGGACGTGATCATCCCGGCGCCTGCCGCTGGCACCGACAGCCCCTTGGCGGTTCCCGTATTATCCACGGAAATCACCGTTCCCGGCCCCGCCGGCCAATACACCCTGGCCGCCACCTTGGAACGGGGCGGGGCGCCCGCCGCCGGGCGGTTGAAGTTTCAAATATCCGCAGCGCCCAAGCCGGAAGCTCCGCTCACCGTGGCCGCCTGCGGGGTGGATGCCCGGATTCTGGCCTGGCTGAATAAACAGGGGATTTCCACCGTGCCGCTCGAGAACGCCCCCGCCGGGGCGCGCCAGGTCATCCTGGTGGGCAACGCCCCCGCCCCCGCCCTCACGCCGGCCCTCCGCCTGGATTGGTTGCGACGCATCGCCCAGGGCAGCGCCGCGGTCTTTCTCGATCCCGGCGTGTTCCAAAAGGGCGATAATCCCGTGGGCTGGCTGCCGCTCCAGCACAAAGGCACCCTCACCCGGTTCTCCGATTGGCTCTACCACAAGGAATGTGTCGCCAAACAACATCCCCTGTTTGCCGGCCTGGCGCCCAAAGGCATCATGGACTGGGATTATTACGGGCCGCTCATCAGCAACCGCTTTTTCGAGGGCCAGGATACCCCCGATGAGGTGGCCGCCGCCGCCTTCGCGGTTTGCCACTCCAGCCGCCCGGATGGGTATGCCGCGGGCCTGATGCTGGCCAGTTACCGCCTCGGCGCCGGCCGGTTTTGGCTCAATACTTTCAATGTGATCGAACAGGTCGACCACCATCCCCCGGCTGACCGCCTGCTGCTGAACCTCCTGGCCTGCGCCGCTCAAACCACCCAAACACCCCCAGCTCCCTTACCCGCCGATTTTGAGCGGCTGCGCCAGGAACTCGGATACTAATAAAAGCGGCCCCTGGGACACCCACGCCCCCGGGCCGGGAGGCGCGGGACCATCCAGCAGGATCGTGGCACGGCCCCCGGGGCGGCGGCCGACCGCCATCGTTTGCGCAGCGGACGCCCGCCATTCATGTCCCGGCCGGTTTTTGCGCGTGCCTTGGGAGGCCAATGGCCCTAGGATCGATCCATGAAATCACTTCTGCATTACCTGGCCTTGCCCTGGCTGGTTTTCGCGGCGGCCGTTTCGCTGGCCGCCCCCAGTCCAGGCCTGGGCAAAATCGAGCTGCTGCGCGACTCGTGGGGGATTCCCCACGTTTTTTCCGACACCGACGCGGGGGCGATGTACGGGCTTGGCTACGCGACGGCCCAGGAGCGCGGTTTCCAAATGACCTACAGCCTGCGGATGATCCAGGGGCGGCTGGCGGAGGTGGTGGGCGACCGCCCAAAAACCAGCGGCAGGGAAACCGCCCTGGACCACGACCGCAAGATGCGCACCTTTGGCTGGGCGCGGGCGGCGGCCCGGACCGCGGCCAGCCTCGATCCCGGAACCCGCCAATTGCTGGAGGCCTATTCCCAGGGGGTCAATGACAGTTTCGCGGCCCAGCAGCAAACCGGCACCCTGCATCCGCTGTTCCAGCGCCTGGGCGTGGCGATTGAGCCGTGGGCGCCGGCCGATTGCCTGCTCAGCTGGTGGCATCTGGCCCAATTCTTCGCCGGCGATGGGACGCGGGATCTCCTGGTCTGGCGGAACCGGGTTCATCCTGCTCCCGGCCAGCCGCAGCCGCCGGCCGGCAGCCGCTCTTGGATGGACGATTCCACCGCCGTGGTGCAGCGCGGGGATGTCAGCCAGGATTGGCTCCGGCGGGTGGAGGAGTTTTGCCGGTCACACGGGCCCCTGCCAGGTGGAATCGGCCCCGAGGCGCCAAAGTTCAGCCATGCCTGGGTGGTGGGCGGCCGGATGACGACCACCGGCGGCTCGGTCCTCGTCAGCGATCCCCAGACGCCGGTGCGCAATCCCTCGCTCTGGATGGAGTTTCATGTGAAGGGCCGGACGTTTGACGCGCGGGGCATCGGGGTGCCGGGCAGCCCGGGCTTGCTGGTGGGCTTCAATCACCGGGTGGCCTGGGGGCTCACCGCCTTGGGGGCGGATCAAGCCGACTTATTCCTCCTCGAAACCTCCGCTGAACACCCGGATGCGTATCGCTGGAATGGGCAGTGGCGCCCGCTGCAGGTCCGCACGGAAACCATCGCCGTGAAAGGGGGCCCCGCCGTGACGCTGCGCGTGCGCGAAACCCACCTGGGCCCCGTGGCCTCGGCCTTTTGTTTCCACCAGCCGCAGGATCCCGAAGTGGCCTTGAAGCGCGTGCCCCTGTGCGGAACCCAGGGCGACACGATCCAGGGTGTCCTGGCGATGATGCGGGCGGGGAACGCGCGCGAGTTTTCCCGCGCTCTGGGAGGGTGGCAGTTTCCCTCCGCCAATTGCGTTTACGGAGACCGCGACGGCCACCTTGGCTACGCCGTGCTGGGCGCCATCCCCATACGCTCGGGATCCGCTCCGGAGGCGAGTGGCAATGAAGCCATGGCCGGCGCCGCCGACACGGATGATTGGCAGGGGTTTGTCCCGCCGGCGCTGCTGCCCCAGGTCCGTGATCCCAAGGCCGGCTTCCTGCTCAGCGCCAACCACCGGGCCATCGGTTCGTTTTACCGGATTCCCCTGGGGACGAGCACCGGATCCATGGGGGACACCATCCGCTCCTGGCGTTTGCGGGAGCGCCTGGCGGGCCAGGGACCTTTCAGCCCCGCCGGGGTGCTGGATATTCATTATGACTCCGTGAACCCGGCCCGCCGGGAGATCGTGCGCCTGGGGCTGCACCTTCGCGATACAAAACAGCCCGGGCTTTCTGAGCCGGCCCGCCAGGCGCTGGCAGTGCTCGAGCCGTGGCTGAAAGCGGGCGCCAGCAGCGATCTGCGGTCGCAAAACGCCGCGCTGGCCACCCGCCTCAGCACCTTTTTCCGCTTCGTGGCCACGCCGCTGGCTTTAAAGTACGGCGGCGGAGAATCGGGGCTGGCCAGGTTCCTCAAAGACGCCAGCGCGCGAATCCAGGCTGACCCCAGGGCCACGCTCGAGGAAGAAGAGCGTCGGTTCATTGACAAGGTGATCGCCGACGCCTGGAGCGCAGGGGACGCGGCGGCGCGAACCGATCCGGGCGGGCGCGCCTCCGCCAGGGGCGGGCCCGGGCAGAATCCGCCCCTGGGCTGGTTCGACAGCCTCGATGGCTTCGGCTCTTTGGATGCGGGCCAAGACCTGGTTCCGGCTGGCATCACTTGCCTGGATGGCCAGACCATCCACTGCCAGGCGGCGCAATCCTATACCCAGTGGGTGCCGCTGCCCAACGTGGATGCGGCGCAGACCATCTGTCCCATCGGGCATAGCGACCGGCCGGACAGCCCTTACCGCACCAGCACGATGGCGCTTTGGGGGCAGGCGCAAATGCACCCCGCGCCACTGAGCCGCAAAGCCGTTGAAAAACTGGGGGTGGAGCGCCTGAAACTGGCGCCGTGACGCGCCCGCCAGGCAGAGTGGCAATCCGGGCCGATCCCCCGTTCTAAAAGGTTGGGGTTGCCTGATGAACCATATCTGCCGAAAGTGCCCTATGAATCGGGCATGGATACGCCAGCAATCGAGGGGGAGCGGAACCTTCAAAATCCGCACCTCCGATGGCAAGGAATATTCGGTGCCGCATCCGGAGTTCTTGCTGATTGGCCGGCATAACATCGTCATTGAAAGCGCCAGCGGCCTGCTGGATATCATCCATCCCCTCCATGTGGTTTCGATCCGCCCCGGCTCACGGCGAAAACCCCATTCCGCGTGAGCTGGGCAGCGCCCCGGCGGGAGGCCGGCGCACAATCGAGATCACTGGGAGGTTTGTGCCTCCCCCCCTCTCACCCCACCCGGCGTGCCTGCTGGGCACGGGGCGGTTCCCATCAACAAAAGCACTCCTGCGGTAGATAGGGCCGGGAGCGGTTCAGGCATTTTCCGCGGGACCGGGGTTCTGAGTCTAACCAGGATCCGCGCACTGTTCAAAAACTGCATTTTACGGCTCAACCGTGATGGCGATCAGGAACGGAGCGGTCTTGGTCATCGAGGAAATGAAATCGATGGGCGCGATAGCCTTGTTGGGATGGTGGGGTATACTACTCAGTCTTGGCTGCTGGTTGAACCGTCTTAAAAACTGCTTCCAAAAGTTCAAGTTCCTTTTGGGTCCATGATGCTGAAGCTGCCTCTTTTATTTCATCGACTGTTTTCCAACCGGCGGTTTTCTGAGCTTCGCGGAATTGTTGAAGCGCTTCTTCTTTTTTATTCACTGACCACCAGGCCAGGCTCAAGCGGGCGCGCAACCAGGGATCAGCTTTCTGTTCCATTTTTAACAGTCCAGCCACTTCCTTATAAACTGCGACCGCTTCCTCGCTGCGCCCTGATTTCTCCAGTAATTTACCCTTGGCCAGCCTAAATACTGGATTGTTGGTATTTAGCCTTATGGCGTGATCCACCGCCTCCAGCGCCAATACAGTATCAGTGGTCTGGTTTAAAACGGCAGCCCGCGCAGCCCAAACCTCTGGATTAGCTGGGGCCAAGGTGGTCGCTCGTTTACTGAGAAACTCTGCTTCTGCAACCGCCAATTGCCGGTTGGTATTCCAGGAAGGCTCTCTCAAGCTGGCGTCGGCGTAAAGCGCCAGGGCTAGCGCGTTGGTGGGATCGCGCAATACCGCCTCATGGAGCGCTTCGGCGGTGCCCCGCCGGATTAAGTTGCCGACGAGATCCGCAGTGGTTACCTGTGAAAATGGAAAGATCGTCCGGCGATCTGCCGGGAAAAGAAACCAGCGGGCGCACTGGGTATAGCGGTTTGTTTCCCGGAGCGCGTCCACTGTTTTGATGAGCTCCATCCTCGTTTCAAGAGGAGTCATCTCCAATAGACCTCCTGTATCAAGACGCTGATTCCCCACCGTCTCCAGAAAAAAGGGAAACCATTCTGGCACGGGCAGGGGAGCGGAGGGCACGTCCCACCCTCGGGCGGTTTTGCCGTCGGACATCGTCACCACCCGCTGACCGTCCGGACTGAATTGGGCAGACCACACCTGAGCTTGATGCTGCAGCGGTCCGCCGAGCGGTTTGCCAGTCTGTGCGTCCCATACCCGGGCGGTTCTGTCTTGGGACGCCGTCACCACCCGCTGTCCGTCCGGACTGAATTGGGCAGATATCACACCAGCTTGATGCTGCAGCGGTCCGCCGAGCGGTTTGCCCTTCTGTGCGTCCCATACCCGGGCGGTTTTGTCCT
>CAIMWS010000418.1 GCA_903845125.1 uncultured Verrucomicrobiota bacterium | reverse complement strand
GCCAGAATGGCGATAATGGCGATCACCACCAAGAGTTCGATGAGCGTGAAACCAGAACCCCTTGGTGCGCGCCAGGTCCAGGGAGCAGGGGGAAAGGTTTTGGCGGCTGATTTCATGCCAAAAACATAAACCATTTTCCGGGAGTTTCAACACCCTTTTCAAGGCTTGAAAATTAATCCATACCGCCGATTATGGCCTGACACCACTCATCTGCGAGGTGTTACGATGAAAATGCACGAACAGCAGCCTTGGAATGGCTTTCGGACAGCGAGCCGGCGCTTTGCCCAGGGCTTGGGAACAGTTGTTTTTGCCGGGTCTTTTTGCGCAAAAAGCTGGGGTAACATCACTTCCATCATCACGGCCGGGGCATGGCCGGGGTGCCATTCCGGAAAGTGGCGATGGGGTGCCGTCTTGGTTTTGTTTTTGGCCGGGGGGGGCGTTGACTCAGCCCTGGCCCAGCCCGGAGCCACCCAAATTGGCGAGTCGGTTTCCGCCCGCGGGCGGACGGAACCTGCTACCCGGGGGCAGCCCGGCTGGCGCCCGGCCTCACTGACTCAACGGTATGATCATGGGAACCCCACCGACTATGAGCAATACATGCTGGAACTGATCAACCGCGCCCGGGCCAATCCCCTGGTGGAGGCGCAGCGCCTGGGCATTGATCTAAACGAGGGGTTGGCGGCGGGAACCATCAGCCCGGATCCGAAGCAACCTTTGGGATTGAATCCACTCTTGATCTTGTCCGCGAGGAACCATTCCCAGTGGATGCTGGATAACGATCAATTCAGCCATACGGGAGTTGATAATTCAGACCCCGGCCAGCGCATGGAAACGGCTGGTTACCCGTTCGCCGGCAGTTGGGCCTGGGGGGAGAATATTGGCTGGAGAGGCACCGTCGGGAATCCGGATTTGGCCGGCTTTACCAGCTTCATTCACGACAGCTTGGTCCGCAGCCCGGGGCATCGCGAGAACCTGATGAACCCGGATTTCGACGAGCTTGGGGTGGGCATAATGACCGGCACTTTTGCCACCCAAGGGACGGAGTATAACTCGGTGATGGTCACCCAGAATTTTGCCATGAGCGATGGCACCCCCGGCCCCCTGATCCTGGGGGTTGTTTATCGGGATCTGGATGGCGATGGTGGGTATTCGGTGGGGGAAGGGGTGGCCAACGCAACCGTTTCGTTGGCTGGTGGTAATTATTATGCGGTCACCAGCAGTTCCGGGGGCTATGCCTTGCCTTGCCCGGGCTTGGCGGGCAACCATTACCTCACGTTATCTGGCGGGCCGCTCAACCAGCCGGTGGCCAAAGGGGTGCAATTGAATGGCGCCAACCTCAAAGTCGATTTCGACCTCTTGAAGGAGGCGCCGGTCAAGCCCACGGTGGCTTTTACAACCTCCACCGCCCGCTGGTATGCGAACGGACAGTTTGCCTGCCAGATTTCCGGGCCGGTGGGCACCAAAATCCAAATCGAGGTTACCAGCGGTTGGGGGGGGTGGAGTGCGATTGCCACCCGGGCGCTGGCCGCGGAACGGGAGGATTTTGTGGATGACCAGGCCTGGACCACAAAAATGCGCTTTTACCGGATGACCATTTTGCCTTAAACCATACTCAACATGAACGTGACTTTGACCGATCGCATACGCCAAGCCATGGCGCTGGCGGCTACCTTGATTACCATGAACACTTTGGCGGCGGATGTTTCCTGGCAGGGCCGGGCTGACCAATACCTGGCCTTGGTCAACGAAGGTTATCAGGCGCTCTACCGGGTGGAGAGCGAAGCCCAATGGGCGGCGGCCACTGATGTGTCGCCCGTTAATGACGCCGCGGCCGAAACGGCCGGTAAAGCCCGGGCCGCCTTCATGGGCAACCCGGGCATGATCCGCGAGGCGCGCGCCTTGCTGGAACACCGCGGCCAGCTCTCCCCCTTGAGCGTGCGCCAGTTGGAGCGGGTCTTACTTATCGCTGCCGAGGGGCCCATGACCAATCCCGAACTGGACAATGCGCGCATCAAGGCGGAGACCCAGCAGGCGTCCACCATGAACAGTTTCACCTTTCAGCTCCGGGGCCAAACCATCACGCCCAACGAAATCGACGGGCTGCTGAACACCTCCACGAACCTGGCCGAGCGCCGGGCGGTGTGGGAGGCATCCAAGCAGTCCGGGCCGGCCTTGAAGCCCGGCTTGGTCAAGCTGCAGGGGCTGCGCAACGCGGTGGCTCGCGAGTTGGGGTTTGCCGATTACTTCGCGCTGCAGGTGGCCAGCTACGGCATGACCACCGCCGAGATGCTTAAAATGCAGCAGGAGTTCATGCGGGAGCTGCGCCCACTTTATCTGCAGTTGCACACCTGGGTGAAATATGAGCTGGCAAAAAAATATGGGCAGCCGGTGCCCCAGCGTATTCCGGCTCATTGGCTGAATAACCGCTGGAGCCAGAATTGGGTGGGCATCGTGTCCGCCGCCAGCCTGGACGACCGTTTTAAAGGCCGGTCCCCGGAATGGATCGTGAAGACCGCCGAGCAGTTTTTCACAGGAATTGGCATGGATCCACTGCCGGACACTTTTTGGACCCGGTCGGATTTATACCCGGTGAAACCGGGCGAGACCCGCAAGAAAAACACCCACGCCTCCTGCTGGCACGTCGACCTGGGCCGGGACATCCGCTCCCTGATGAGCGTGGAAGCCAACACCCAATGGTTTGAGACCACCCACCACGAGTTGGGGCACGGCTATTATTTCATGGCCTATACCCGGCCCGAGGTGCCGCCCTTGCTGCGCATCGGCGCCAATCCGGCCTTTCATGAAGGCATGGGCGAATTGATTTCCCTGGCCTGCGGGCAGGTGCCGTACTTGAAGACGGTGGGTGTGCTGCCGGCGGATTACCAGGCCGACGAGATCGCCTTTTTGCTCAACGATGCCCTGGCCAACACGGTGCCGTTCATCTTTTGGAGCAGCGGCACCATGACCCACTGGGAGGCCGATCTGTATGCCAGCCAGTTGGATCCGGCCCAGTGGAATGCCCGGTGGTGGAGCTATGTGCGCGATTTCCAGGGGGTGGAACCCCCCTCCGAACGCAGCGAAGAGTTTTGCGATGCGGCCACGAAGACCCACATCAACGACAACCCCGCCTATTACTACTCCTACGCCATCGCCACGGTGCTGAAGTTCCAGTTCCACGATTACCTGGCCCGGAAAGTCCTCAAGCAGCCGCTGCAAAGCTGCAATTACGCCGGCCAGCGCGAGGCGGGCGCTTTCCTGCGGCGGCTCATGGCCAAAGGCGGCACGGAGGATTGGCGGCAAGTGCTGCGTGAAACCACCGGGGAGGATTTGTCCACCCGCGCCATGATGGAATACTTCAAGCCGTTGATGGAGTGGCTCCGGAAGCAAAACGCAGGCCGCCCCATCGGCTGGGAGTGACGCCGGTTAGGGCCCGGATTTTTTTTCGCCCTCCAGAGCTTCCCGGACCTTTTTGGAGAGGGTCTTGGTGTTGAACGGTTTGTTGATGAAGTGGAGTTCTTCATCCAAAAACCCATCGGGCTGGGCGATCATCTCCGGGGTGTAGCCAGACATGAGGAGGCATTTGAGTTTGGGATTGCGTAAGGTCAGCTGTTGGGCCAGATCCCGGCCGCTCATCTCGGGCATCACCATGTCGGTCACCAGCAATTGAATCGCCTCCCCAAATTCCTGAGCCACCTGAATGGCTTTGGCCGGTGTGTCAGCCGTCAATACCTGGTAGCCTAAGCCCAGGAGCATGCGCTGGCCAACCCGCAAGATGGCTGGTTCATCCTCGACCAGGAGGATGGTTTCGTGGCCGAAGGTGGTGGTTTCTTTCGGGATTTCATTTGGCTGCGGGCTGGCTTGCTCCGCGTGCCATGGGAGGTAGATCTCGAAGGTTGACCCGTGGCCCAATTCGGTAACGACGTCAATATAGCCTTGGTTTTGTTTGACAATGCCATACACCGTGGCGAGGCCTAATCCAGTCCCGCGGTCGGCTGCTTTGGTGGTGAAAAACGGCTCGAAAAGATGCCCGAGCACCTGCTGGTCCATGCCGCAGCCATTATCGCTCACCGAAAGCCGCACATAATTCCCAGGAACCCAATCCGGGTGCCTGGCCGCCAGCGGTTCGTCAATCGTGATGTTGTGCGTGGCGAGGGTTATTTGGCCGACCCCCGTGATGGCGTCCCGGGCATTGACACAAAGGTTGGCCAGCAATTGGTCGATCTGGCTGGGATCGAGCCGGACTGGCCATAGGTCGGCCCCCGGCAGCCAATCCAGTTGGATGTCTTCTCCAATGAGCCGCCGGAGTATCTTGAGCATGTTTTCCACCGTCGCGTTCAGGTTGAGCACTTTGGGGACCACCGGCTGCTTGCGGGCAAAGGCCAGCAATTGCCGGGTGAGGGCGGCGGAGCGTTCGGCGCATTGCTGAATCTCCATCAAAAGCTCGCGCAAAGGGTGGTCCGGGGGCAGGTCTTCCAGGACCAGGGCGGTGTTGCCAAGAATCGCCTGGAGCATGTTGTTGAAATCGTGGGCCACGCCGCCCGCCAGCCGCCCCACGGATTCCATTTTCTGGGCCTGCCGAACCTGTTCTTCCAGACGCTTGCGGTTGGATATGTCCTGGAAGGCGACGGCTATGGCATTGGGGCCGGTCCGGAAAATGTGCAGTTCGCACACCCCGGATGCCGGCAAGCAGCAATAGGAACTCTCCAGCGATTGCGGCCCGATATCCGCCCGCGCCACCTGGCGGAACTTCCCGGGGATATCCGCTGCCTGCAGTTGGGGAAAGGCTTCCTCTACGGGCCGGCCCAGCCGCAGCCGGTGGTCGATCTGCAGAATGCGATCGGCAGCCGGGTTCGCCCCGGTGAGAATCAGACGGTCCTCCGGATCCAGCCAATAAAGATGCATGGCCATCGGCGATGATTCCACCACGCTGCGGAATTTTATCTCGGAATCGCAAAACGCCATCTCTGCCCGCGTGCGGTCGGTGATGTCGCGCGCGAGCAGGATAAAGCGCTCCGGAGGGCCTTGGGACCGGCCTTTGGCAGCGATCGAAAGCTCGAACCAGCAAAGGCCAGCCGGAACCCGGAGCGCATAACTGGCGCCCCGGTGGCGGCCGTTTTTTTGGGCCTCAGCGATGGCTTGGTGGATGACTTCACTGACGTCCGCAGGCAGCATTTCCCGCATGGTTTTGCCGAGGAGTTCACGGGGGGGAAGATACAGCAATTCAGGCACCGGGGCCCGGATATCCAAAATCCGGCCGTCCGCATCCACTTCAAATAGGAGATCGGGCAACGCATCCAAGGTGGCGGCCAAATGCTCATGGGCTTTGGCCAATTCCTCCTCGGCCCGCTTGCGCGAGGTGATGTCCAGCAGGCAGAGCAGCAGGTGGTTCTGGCCATCGGCGGGAATCAAGGCGGTCGAGCCCAGCAGGGTTGCTTCCCAAGGAGTCCCCGCGCGCAGGATCGTGGCGGTATATTCGATATCGTGATGTGCAGCCCCGGTTTTCAAGGTGTCTTCCATGGCCAGGCGCAGGGCGCAGTTTTCGCAACGTGCCCCCAAACCGCAACCCAGGGGAGGAGGCACGGCATGGATGCAGCCAAAAGCCCCCAAGGCATTGCCATCTTTCAGTTCTTGCTCGGTGGAGCCCATGGAGGAGGTGAAAGCGGGGTTCGCGTAGCGGACGCGGCGATGGCCATCCACCACGCAGATCATCACCGGAGAGTGGTCGTAAATGGCCTTTAATTCCGCCCGGTGGCGGGCCATTGCTTCCTCGGCTTGCTTGCGCGCGCTCACATCCGTGTGGGAGATCAGAACGGTACCGGGGCGCCCCAGGAAGGGCATGGCGCGCAAGGTGAACCAACGCTGTTCGCTGGCCGATGGGCAGGGGTATTCCAATTCGAAGTGAGGCAGGTGCCCCAGTTGGACCTGCCGGATGCCTGCATAGGCCGCCTGGGCGATGTTCAGATCCCCAAAACCGGGGGTGCATTCCTGGAAATAATTGGCCCCTGGCCCCCAAACCTGCTCATCGCCGGCGTGGTTTTTTTGCGCAAACAGGCGCCAGGCATCGTTGATTTCCACGATCCGGCCATCGCCGTCCACCACCGCCAGGTGGGCATCCGTCGAATTGAAAATCCGCTGGCTGAAGTCGGCTTGGCGGCTTAAGGCTTCCTCGGCCCGCTTGCGTTCGGTGATGTTTTTGGACGAGCAAACGGCCCGCATGACCCGGCCCTCGGCGTCCAATATCGGGGTGATGGAGGTGACAAAATAGTGATCACCATCGGCGCGCGGGAGAAGCATTTCAATGACCCGCTCCACTCCGGTTTCCAGCACCTGGTGCAGGGTGTCCCAGAGCACCATCGGGACTTCCTGGCGCATTATTTCCTGAATGGTTTTGCCGGCCAGTTGGTCCCGCCGGTTGCCGATTATTTCCGCGAAGGCCCGGTTGGCGTATAGGAAGCGCCCGTTTGCGTCAAAAGAAAAAATCGGATCCGGGGACTCGTCCAGCAAGATGCGATGCGTTTCCTCACTGGCCCGCAATTCCTGGGTGCGGGCCTCCAGGCGGCCTTCCACGCGGAGCAGGTCCCGTTCCCGCCGTGCCCGGCCGCATAACTCGATCAGGTATTTCGTGGAGAAAGGCTTGTTGACGAAGGCGGAGGCGCCCCGCTTCATCCAATCCAGGGCCAGCTCCGGCCGCTTATCGCCAGTCATCGCCAGGAAGACGGTGTCGGGCCGGAGCGGCTGCAGGGTGGTTAAGAGTTCAATGCCTGGGAGGTCAGGCAGATGGTGGTCCAGCAGCACTACTTCATAGGCCTCGGCCTTGAACTT
>CAIMWS010000417.1 GCA_903845125.1 uncultured Verrucomicrobiota bacterium | reverse complement strand
TGGAAATCGCCCCAGTGGTGGCGGTGGAGCCGCGCCTGGCGCAGCCCGACGCCGACCTGCTGGCCCACGCCTGCTTGTGAGGTGGGCGCGATGCAAGATTGCCTCCTGTGGCAGTGGGAAGAGATTTTGCCCGGCGGCGCGGGCCGGTATGAACGGATGATGCTGGCGATTCGCAAGCTCCGCGACCTGGCCGAGGCCGCCAGGGAAGCACGGTGTTATATTGAGGCCCAAATTCAAGCCCCCGCCTTGGCGGAAACAAAGAAGGAACCATGAAAGGGATTTTGGCGGTTGACCCCGGATCGAGTGGCGGCATGGCGTGGCGCATTGGCTCCACCGTGGAATGCTGCCCGATGCCCGACACCGAGGGTGGCGTGCTGCACCGGCTGCGCCAGATAGCCATTGCCGCTGGCGGCCCCGGCGAACTGGCGGCTTACGTGGAACAGGTGGGCGGCTACACCGGCCAGGCCCAGCCGGGAAGCGCCATGTTCAACTTTGGGCGCGGCTACGGCTTCCTGCTGGGTGTGCTGGCCTGCCTGGGAATCCGCACTGAGTTGGTATCACCCCAGAGGTGGCAGAAGCCGCTGGGCATCGGAACCTCCACCGGATTAAGCCGCCCAGAATGGAAACGGAAGCTGAAGGTTAAGGCTGAACAGTTGTTCCCCAGCCAGCCGGTCACTTTGAAGACCTGCGATGCGCTGCTGATCCTGGATTTCGCGATGAAGTCCGAGCGGATCCGCGTCCAGTATGAATGAGAATTTCCCCGGCCCGCCAGGCGGTGGAGTTGGGGCAAAAACCAGAGAACAAAACGATAGTTATCGATAAGGTGTTAATATATGGGACTGATAGCAAAAGAATCGGGCACGCCGATGGAGCCAATCCCGGCGGGTGTGTACGTGGCTGTGTGTTACGCCGTGATTGATCTGGGCACGATCTTCAACGAGGTGTATGCGAAGAAGGCCCGCAAGTGCCTGGTGATGTGGGAAATCCCCGAAGTGCGCGGGGATTTCGAGCGGGAGGGGAAAAAAGTGAACCTGCCCCGCGCCATTTCCAAGAGGTATTCATTGACGCTCGGGGATAAATCAACCTTGCGCAAGGATCTGGAAAGCTGGAGAGGGAGGAAATTCACCGAAGCGGAACTAGCAGGCTTCGACCTCAAGTTATTGCTGGGACAAGCCTGCCAGCTTCAGGTGGTAAACGAGATCCGAGAGGGGCGGACCTATGCGTCGATTTCGGCGATCATGTCCTTGCCCAAGGGCCTGGCCAAGCCCAAACCGGAGAACCCGACCTTGTTTTTTGCCTTCGAGCCAGGCGTAAAACCTGTTTTGCCTGCCGGAACGCCCGAGTGGGTTTCCAAGATCATCGCCGGGTGCGATGAGTGGAAGACGGCGCAGGCCGCCACCAGCCCGACCCAGGCGCCACCAGCACCGGCCCCCGCCGGAAATTCCGCCGCCAACGATGATGATGTTCCATTTTGAGGAGGAACCATGAGCAACGAAAACCTTCATCATCCTTTGAGTCCGAGCAAATTCCCGGCGTGGGCACAATGCCCAGTTTTTGACAGCGATCCCGCCGAGCGGGCGGAAGCCGCCGAGGGCACCAAGCAGCACGCGGCTTTGGCAGCCAGCCTCGCCGGTGACGAGGCGCCCCTGGCGGAGCTGGATCCAGCCGCCCGCGAAAGCGTGGTTTGGGCAAGGAATTACGTGCAGCACCTGGCGGGCGTGGATCCGATCCAGGTGGAAACCAAAGTTTCCTACACAGCCCCTGATTCATTTGCGCCGGGCGGACGATCAGAGGTTTATTCTGGAACGGCAGATGCAGTCGTCATCCGCCCGCCGGGCAGTCTGGCGGACTTGATCGATTACAAATCGGGAAGCGGTGGCGATCACCGCCCCCAGTTGGCAGGCTATGCTCTGGCGCTTTTTTCCAAGCGCCAACGATTGAAGAACATCCGGTGCCACGTGCTTTATGGCCGCAGCCAAACGGCGGAAACCTGGGCGCTGCCCCAGGCCGAAGCGGCCGGAAGCGTGCTGCCCATTTTGGCCGCGAGGAATAACCCTGACCGACAGCCAACCGCCTGCAACTACTGCACTTTTTGCGCCCATCGCGCAGGCTGCCTGGCGTTGACCCGGCAAGTGGAAGCGGTAACCAAGGCGTCCGGCTGGGACGATTTGCTCCCGGCAACTGCCTCGCCCGCCTTGTTGACCGATCCGGCCCAGGTGGCCCGGCTGCTTACCCTGGCCAGGCGGGTGGGCGATTGGGGGGATGCGATCCGCGCCCGAGCCATGGAGATTGCCTGGAGTGGCGCCATCCTGCCTGGTTACCGGCTCCAAGAAAGGCGCGGGGCGCGGGAGGTTACAGATCTGAACGCGGCCTTTTCCAGATGCGGCTTGGCCCCAAGCCAGTTTTTGACGGCCTGCAAACTGAGCCTTCCCAAATTGTCGGAGGCCCTTGCCGTTGCCAAATCGGTTCCCAAGGCGGCAGCCGCCCGGGAAATCGAAACCTTGATGGCCGACATCACCGTGGAGCGGGAACCGACCCAAAGCCTGGTGGAGGTGCGCTAATAGACTATGACCAGCGCGGAGCCGCAACTCGGCGAAACATACCTGATCGACGGCCAGCCCATCACCGTGCGTTTCATCAGGCGGAATCCGGGCTATGCGCGGACATTTGAGGACGGCAGCACCGGCCAGGCGCCGGAGGAAATTTTGATCTCCGAAACGGGCAGCGGCTGGTATATCTGGGGGCGAAAAAGGGGGGTTGAGCAGGTAGACTGATATATGGCCGCCAAACCCTCCCCCTCCCAGGCGGTGCCAAGGATCTGCCCGCGCTGCGGCACGC